>CAZQET010000083.1:0-5541 GCA_964591825.1 uncultured Conexibacteraceae bacterium | reverse complement strand
GGACGGCCTGCGGGCCTGGATAGGGCTGGTGGAGCGCAAGCTGACCATGCGCACGCGGGTCTTCCTGGTGCTCGTCGCGATTGCGGTCGGCGGCGCCGCGGCCGGCATCGTGCTGGCGATCGACGCCCAGGACAACGCGGTCAGTCAGGACGACCTGCAGGCAGTGCGCGACGAACTCGCCGGCGCGACCGCTCCCGCTGCGACTCCGGCAACCAGCGAAGTGACGGAACTGAAGGCTCAGGTGGAAGCCCTGCAGAGCGAAGTCGCGGCGCTGAAGGCGGCGGGTGGTGGAGGTGGCAAAGCGACTGGCGAAAGCGCCCAAGAAGGGTCGACTGGCGCCGGCGGCGTCTCACCACCGTCCAAGAGGGAAACGGGACACTAGTGCGTATCAGCACAAAATCTCTTCGCGCCGTCCCCTGACTGCGTTACATTCGCCGCAATTCGACCTCGCGATCACCGCGAGCTCTGCCGCAAGGCAGTGAAAGGAGGCCCCCTGATGCCGGAGGGTTACTGCGTCAAGGAGCGCAAGAAGGTCGAGATCAAGGACGCCAAGCAGGTGACGATGAAGAACGGACGCCCGGCGATCCAGGGCGTGTGCCCGGACTGCGGGACCAAAATCTTCAAGATCGGCAAACTCGAATAGTCCCCGCCTGAACCCGCGCCGGCAGGCATTCGTACCCCCGGTCGGATGCCCCCTGGCGCACTTGCAGACGAGCAGGACGTGCGTGAGGCCTACGCGGCCCACGCCGGTGAGTTGTATGGCTTCGCCGTGCGCTCGCTCGGAGATGCGGGGCTCGCTGAGGAGGCGGTGCAGGAGACCTTCCTGCGCGCCTGGCGGGCCGGCGATCGCTTCGACCCGCAGATCGGCTCGCTGCGCACCTGGCTGTTCGCGATCCTGCGCAACGTGGTGATCGACCTCGGCCGCGCCCGGGCGGCCCGCCCACGCGTCGCCGAGGCGGGGATCGAGCCGGCGGTCGAGCCCTTCGACGATGCGCTGCTCGCCTGGCAGATCGAGGAGGCGATGCGACGGATCGGCGACCAGCACCGCCGCGTCCTGGTCGAGACCTATTACCGCGGCCGCCCCTACGCCGAGGTGGCAGAGGAGCTTGGCGTGCCCGAGGGAACGGTGAAGAGCCGCGTCTACTACGGGTTGCGGGCGCTGCGAGTCGTACTCGAGGAGATGGGCTATGAGGACTGAGGGCTGCAGGCAGTGGCGGGAGTCGCTGGGGGCCTACGCCCTCGGCCAGCTGCCAGCCGACGAGCGGGTGGCGCTCGAGGCCCACCTGGAGGGGTGCCCGGAATGCCGGGCCGAGGCGGAGTCGCTGGGTTCGGTGGCCCGGCTGCTGCCCCACGCCGATCCCGCCCGCTTCGGCCCGGCCCCGCAACCCCCGGCCGAGCTGGGCAAGCGGGTGGCCGTGGCAATCAGGAGCGAGCGACGCGCCCAACGCAGGCAGCGTCGCCTGCGTTGGGGACTGAGCCTCGGTGGAGCCGCTGCGGCGGCTGCGGCGGCCGTTCTAGCGATCTTCGTCCTCGGTGGCGGGGAGAGCGGCGCCCCCGAGCAGCACGTCTCCTTCAACTCGCTGCCCCATGGCGTGAAGATCGGCGCGACCCTCGAGCCACAGGCCTTCGGCACCGAGATCCACATGTACGTGTCGGGGATCCGCTCCGGCACGCTCTGCCGTGTCTACATGCGCGGACCTGATGGCCGCCCGGTGTCGGCCGGGACCTTCCGCTACCGCTGGGGCGGCGATGAAGCCGCGACGCTCAGCGCCGCGCTCGACCTCTCCCGCGCCCAGGCACTCGTCGTCCACGCCGGGGACCGGACCTTCGTTGCCCCGCTGGACTCCAGTGGGCCAAACGCTTCGACCCAAACCAACGAGGAGGAATCAACGTGAAGAAGACCCTTGTCCCGGTCGCGGGCCTGGCCCTGATCGCAATCTTGGCGATCGCGGGCTGCGGCGGCAGCTCCAACTCGAACTCGGGCTCGAACTCGGGCTCGAACTCGGGCTCGGGCTCGGGCTCGGGCGGCGCCTATGGTGGCTCCGAAACGGAAGCGACCACCAAGCACGCCGCGTCGACCGCCCCCGCGGGCGCCCCGATCACGGTCGGCACCGCGGCCGGCGTGGGCAAAGTGCTGGTCGACTCCGAAGGGATGACGCTCTACTACTTCGAGAAGGACCAGCACGGCGAATCCACCTGCTACGGCCCCTGCGCAGCGGGCTGGCCGCCGCTGACCACAGAAGGCAAGCCCCAGGCGGGCGAAGGGGCGATGGCGTCGAAGCTCGGCACGACCGAACGCAAAGACGGCACGACCCAGGTCACCTACGCCGGCTGGCCGCTCTACACCTTCGTCGAGGACAAAAAGCCCGGCGAAGACAACGGCACCGACAGCAAGGCCTTCGGCGCCTCCTGGTATCCGCTACATCCGAACGGCGAGAAGGCCGGCCACTAACGGGGTCGTTTGCGCTTCGGGAGCGACGGGGGCACGAGCTCGCGGATCTCGGCCAGCAGCCGGGCCGCGAGCTCACCGGGGTCCTCGTCCGCCCGGGCCTGGCCGCCGCGCGGCTCGAAGAAGCGCGTGCGCAGGCGGGGCCGGTGGGGGAATGCGGTCATCTCGGTGGTGCCCTCGATCGCGACGCAGACCAGCCTCAACTCCGGCACCTCGAGCGCGAGCCGGCCGACGCCGCTGCGGGCGCGCAGCTCCCTCCCCTTCGAACGCGTGCCCTCGGGGAAGACGCCGATGCAGGCGCCGCCTCGCAGCTCCTCTATCGCCCGCGCCAGGGCCGCCGTGTCGCCGGAGCCCCGCTCGATCGGGATCTGGCCCATCCCGTCGAGGACCGGCGCCAGACCACGAACCTTCCAAAGGTCCGATTTCGCCAGGGCCTTGATCTGTCGCCTGCGGATCGCCGCCGCCCCGACCGTCACCGGGTCCCAATGGCTGTCGTGGTTGCCGACCAGCAGCACCGGCCCGCTTTCCGGCAGCGCCTCCAGGCCTTCGACCCGCAACCGCCCCCATGCCATCGCCGGGCGGCAAACCGCCATCGCCGCTCGGTACATCGGGCTGATCGCCTCCATTGCGGAGCGGCACGGTACTCGATTCCAACTCCCCCGCAACGACGTGCCTGAACTTGGCCCCGTATGAAGCGTCAAAAGTCAGGCACGTTCCCTTTGGGGGAGGGATGGGCTAAGTGATCGATGTCACGTACTCGGAGAGCGTGGCGGTCGAAGGTACTCGTCTCATTTGGGGTAGTTCTGGGCTTATTCCGCTTTCCGGCTGTGGCAAAACCAACGAACTAAAGTGTCATCTGTGACGACGCAGAAGCCGCTCGAGCTGATCCTTGCTCGCAACCTGATGTCCGCGCTCTCGACGCCGGCCTTCCTGGTCGACGAGGGCGGCGTCCTCGTCTTCTACAACGAGGCCGCCGGCGCCCTGCTCGGCAAGCGCTTCGAGGAGCTCGGCACCGTGGGCGTGGACGAGTGGGGCTCGCTCTTCGGCCCCTTCGACAGGAGCGGCGAGCCGATCCCCTACGACGAGCTGCCGCTCGTCGTGGCGATCCGCAACGGCCGCCCCGCGCACGCCGACCTGGAGATCAGCTCCGCCGACGGCGCCCACCACGAGGTCGAGGTCTCCGCCTTCCCGATCCTCACCGCGCACGGCTCGCAGGGGGCGATCGCCGTCTTCTGGCCGGCCGGGTCGACCAACGGAGCGGGACGCTGAGATGAAGGTCAAGCTCTGGGGAACGCGCGGCTCCGTCCCCTCCCCAGGGCCGGAAACGATCCGCTACGGCGGCAACACCTCCTGCGTGGGGGTGACCCTCTCCGACGGCTCGATGCTGGCGCTCGACGCCGGCACGGGCATCCGCTGCCTCGGGCTCGCGCTGCCGGAGGAGCCGACCCGACTGCACATCCTGCTCACCCACCTGCACCTCGACCACATCCAGGGGCTGGTCTTCTTCGCCCCCGCCTTCCGGCCTCAGACCGAGATCGTGATCTGGGGCCCGGCCTCGCCCGAGGCCTCACTGCGAGATCGCATCGCCCGCTACATCTCCGCCCCGCTCTCGCCGGTCGAGGTGCGCGAGCTGCCCTGCGACGTCTCCTTCCGTCACTGCCCGCAGAGCGACTGGGAGATCGGCTCGGCGCGAATCCGCGCTACCTCGGTCGCCCACCGCGGCCCGACGCTTGGCTACCGGATCGACGACGGCGACTCCTCGCTCGCCTACATCCCCGATCACGAGCCGGCCCTGGGCGCCGACCTCGACACGCTCGAGGACGACTGGATCTCCGGTCTCGGACTCGCGCGGGGCGCCTCGCTGCTGATCCACGACGGGCAATACGCCGACACCGAGTACCCCGATCACATCGGCTGGGGCCATTCCTCGCTCTCGCACGCGGTCTCCTTCGCCCGCCGCGCAGAAGCGGAGCGCACCGTGCTCTTTCATCACGACCCGATGCACTCTGATGATCGACTCGACCTGCTCGAGGCCGAAGCGCGCGAATGCTGGCAGGCGGCGGGAGGGGCGCTGGACGGGATCGAGCTGGCCGAGGAGCGGGCCGAGTACGAGCTGCAAGCGCGTACTCGCAGCGTCGCGCCCGCAACTTGAGAACCCCTCGCTTGCAGGGACATCACCGCGTTCACTTCCCCGCTACGCTGGCAACGGATGACGTCGACGCCTGCCATCGACGCCGCGGCCGAACGATCGCAACTGGTCAGGGAGGCGCTGGAGACGGCGAGGAGGGTGCACGCGGGACAGCTGCGGCGCGGCAGCGACGGCCGGCCCTTCATCGACCATCCGCTTGCCGTTGCCGAGCTCGTGCTGCGCGAACGCAAACGCGACGAGGCGGTTGCGGCGGCGCTGTTGCACGACGTGGTCGAGAAGAGCGAGCTGACGATCGGCGAGGTGCGCGAGCGCTTCGGCGAGGACGTCGCCGATCTGGTCGAGGCGATGACCGAAGACGAGTCGATCCCGTCCTACGAGGAGCGCAAGACCGAGCACCGGCGCCGGGTCGCCGGCGCGGGACCCGAGGCGCTGACGATCTTCGCCGCCGACAAACTGACCAACGTGGCGATGCTGCGCGAGGCCTACGGACTGATCGAGGAGCGGGTCAGCGAGGAACTCGCGGTGCCGCTCGACCTCAAGATCTACGTCTGGGAGCACGACCTCGAAATGCTCTTCGACGAGGGCCCCGAGCTGCGACTGACCGGCGAGCTCGCCGACGAGATGGTCAACCTTTGGGGTGACCGCTTCCGGAGCGTGCGTCCCCCAGCAGACTGAAGCGCCGGCGCAGCGGCAACGCGTACCAGAGCACGGCGAAGGTCGTGGCGGCGGCGACCCCGGTGAGCACGGTCGTCAGCGTGCCGAAGAGGAAGTCGGTGACCAGCACGATCGCGCCGGTCATCGCCAGCGCGAGGAAGGTCAGCCCGGCGATCGTGAAGCGGTTGGCGAGGAAGATCAGCTCGCGCTTCTGTTGCAGGCGGAACGTCATCCGGTGGTAAGAGGAGGGCGCGATCAGGAGGGCCGCCGAGAGCGCGGTGCAGAGCAG
>CAZQET010000082.1:0-4360 GCA_964591825.1 uncultured Conexibacteraceae bacterium | reverse complement strand
GTTGGGGTTGACCGTGCCGCCGAGTAGAGCCGAGACCCCCTGGATCGAGGAGGCTTTTGCGCCACCGACCGTCGGTTCGGCTGCCTGGGCGGTGCCGGCAAGGAGGAAGAAGCCAAGCACGACCGCCAGGATCGAGGTGCGCCTCATCTACCCCTCCCCCGCTTGTGCTTCTTCCCTTTGGCGTGGCCTTTCTTCTTCTGTCCGGTGCCCTTGGCCTTCTTGCCCTTGTAGCGGTGGTAGGAGACGGGGGGGTTGCCGCGGCCGCTGAGCAGCGTGGTCAGGGTCGGGTCGGTTGGTTCGGGGGGCAGGACCTGGCAGGCATCGCCCTCGCAGGGCAGCGGTGGTGAGGGTTCGGCAAAGCCGCCGCCGACCCTGGCGTCATAGAGGTCCAGGGCGCCCGGATCGGCGCCGACCAGCGAGTCATCGGTGATGAAGAAGGCATCAGCGCCCTCCGCGGAGGCGTCGATGAAGCTGGCGCCGCCCGCCGAGCGCCCCGAGGAGATCAGCGCCGTGCAGCCGCCTACCCGCGCGCAGCTGCCTTCCCCCTGGGCCTCCCACTGATAGACGTCGGTGTGGGTGGAGTTGGTGTCGGTGAGCACCAGCGAGTCGGCCGATTCAAAGAAGACCCGTCTGGAGTTGGCCGAGAGCACGCGTGGCTTGTAGGAGTCGGTGGAGCCTTCGGCGCTGCCGTTTTGGATCGCGCCGGGGATCTGGGAGGGGCCGATCGGGCGGGCGTTGGTGGGATTACAAGACACGCAGGTGAGTGAGGGCCCGGCGGCGTCATAGAGGAAGATCTCCTGGTCGGGTTCCCCGCTGGCGAGGTCGGTGTTGTCATAGCCCGTCAGCGAGGCCGCCGAGCCGAAGAGGAGCTCGCTGCCATCGGGCGATACCCGGGCCTGCCCGGTGCTCGGAGGGTAGGTGCCTTCGGCGGCGGCGGGCTCAAGCGGGGAGACCTGGTTTGCAGCGACGCTCGTGGTCGCGCCCGATGCCCAGCGCTTCAGGCCCGAGGCGTCCTGGTAGTAGACGACCTCGCCCTGCTCAGAGGCCCCGAGCACGCCTTCGACCCCACCGGCGGGAGTCAGGTCGGTGGCACTGTCTGAGGAGGCCACGTAGCGCCAGAGGTGCTCGCCCTTGGTGAAGAAGGCGATAGAGCCATCGGCAGAGGCAGCCTGGAAGGCGCCCCCTCCCCCGGCGTCTTGGTCTGCCTGCTTGGTGGTTGCCCCGTCCCTCAGGAAGAGCTTTGCTTCGCGAGTGAAGTAGACGCGCGAGCCATCGCTTGAGATCGCGCCGGACTGGGCGGCGAGGCGGGCTCCCGGGGCGCCGCCGTTCAGCAACGAGAGCCCCTGCCCCGCGCTCCACTCATAGAGGTTCTGCTGATTGGGGTCGCAGCCTTCGCCCTGGTGCACCTCGGTGGCGCCCGCGCTGAGCGCCGCGCAGCTGGAGAGGACGATGTGGGAGAGATCGGGCGAGGCGCCGGCGAGGCGCAGGTCGAAGCTGGCGGGGCCGATCGCGGTCTCGGTGAGGTCGCCCGCGCCGAGCAGCGCTTCATAGGCACCGCTCGAGTCATTGCGCAGGTAGTAGTCCTGATAGCCGACCGGGGCGCCGGCTCCTTCCAAGGGCAGGTTGCCGACCGCGCAGCCGCCCGCGGCGCAGTGTTCGCCGTTGAAGAGCAGGCCGCGGAAGAGATCGGCGGAGAAGAGCTGGTAGGGGACGCCGCCGTCGATGCTCTGGTAGGCGATCGGGGCGGTGATGTTCTCGGTGGACCAACCCGAGGATGACCTGGTCGCCAGGTACTGGTTGCCGAGCGGCCCGCCCAGGCCGCCGGCAAAGGAGGCGAGCGAGCCGTAGGTGATCGCGCCCCCCTGCGCTGCGGCCTGCAGGACGCCGCCGTCCGCGATCGTCCCCGGTGGATCGACCTGGCCGCCGTTCTTATCAACCGGGGAGACCATCTCCCAGCCGCGCCCGTCGGGCAGCAGGGGCGCTGGGCCCTTGGTGGTGAGGGTCCTGGTCGGCCCCACGCTTGGGCTCGGGTCTGAGTTCTTTGCCACCACCCGGTAGCGGTAGGTGGTGTTGGCCTGCAAGGAGAAGAGCGTCTGGGAGACGGTCAGCGGGCTGAGGCCGAGGCTCGCCTCGTTTTTTTCGGGGGCGCGCGAGGCGCCGGTGAAGCTTTCGCCGCCCGCCTGGTAGGCGGCCTCGGTGATGTATTCGAAGTGGTAGGTGGTAAAGGAGCCCTTGGGATCGATCTGCGCGGAGAGCTTGGCTGAGTCCGCACCCACCGCCGAGGCGAAGCTGGCGCCGATTGCGGGCGGGGCGGCGCTCGCCGCGGCGGGAGCGAGCGCCATCACGAGGAGGGTGAGGGCAGCGACGGCGCCCGTTGGGGGGCGCCGGCAGTGGCCGCAGGCCATCATGGCTTGCCCCTAGCGCTTCCCGCCGCGCTTTTTGCCTCCGTGGGCGCCTCGCCGCTTTGCCTTCTTCGGGCACTTGGCCCGCAGTTGGGGCCTTGCTTCGTAGGTGTCGCCGTTGTGGGCGGTGTACTTGACCGTCGCGCGGTTCAGCTCACGGCAGATGTCGGTCGAGTTCTGCAGGAGGCCCTTCCTGGCGCCGAAGAGGCTCAGGGTGAACTTCGAGACGGGGGCGTCGGGGACGAATTCGAAGCTGTTTCTGAGCCCGCCCTTGACCGAGTCGGTGTGCCCGGCGGCTTCGATGCGAAGCGGCTGGTAGGCGGGGCCGCGCAGGTCGGGGACCAGGTCGGGCAGCACGTGGCTTGAGGAGCGCAGATAGACGTTGCCGCTGAGCGGGTAGTCGACCAGCGGCGAGGTGGCCGTCGCGGTTCCGTAGATCGATGCCGCCGGGCACTGATCGGCGGCGAACTGCACCCGGGTGCAGACGGTGCCGATGTGGCCTTGGTCGAGGAACTCTGAGTGCGGCAGGGCGACCGAGACCGAGGCAATGTTGGCGTCGCCCGCCCTCGTTTGCAGGGTCGCGGTCAGAGCGGGGTGCTTGCCTCTGGTGGTGCCGCCCTTGAGACGCAGGGCGAGCGAGGGCTTGAAGCCCAGGGCGGTGCACTCGGCGAGCTGGAAGCGGCTTTGCAGGGGGGTGATCGCGCCGAGAGCCATCGTCAGTCGCCCTTCGACCGAGGAGGGATCACAGCTGGTCGGGTTGAGGGTGAATTCGGGCCGATCGAGGGCGAGGTCAACGGTCCTGACGTCGAGCGGGATGCCTTCGAGGATCGTCGGCAGCGGGTCAGATACCGCGTTGATCTTCGTCGTCTGGGGATCGACGTAGAGGGCGGTGCGGGTGACCACGGTGCCGAGGTCATAGGGCCCGGCGACGGCGGGGGTGATGATCGCGATGCTGAGCGGGGCGCCCTTGTAGGGGGTGGAGAGGTAGGCGGCGCCCTGGGCGTAGTAGGGGGCGGGGCCGGCGCCCACGCCTGCCACCACGGTGCCCACCCGCGAGACGGCCGGGCAGGATGGGTGTGCCTTCTCCTGGGCGCCGCTCTTTTCTTCGGCGGCGGCGAGCGCCTCGGGCGGGCAGATCGCGGTGCCGGCGAGCTTGCCGAGCAGGCCCTGCGGCGGGGAGACCCCAAGCGCTGTGAAGCGCTGAGTGCCGTCCTCGCGTCGCAGGTGAACGACGAAGGGCGAGTAGGCGCCGGCGATCGGGCTGAGCGTGCCGGCATCGAAGCTGGTCGAGGCGGGCAGCTGAGCTTCGGTTTTGGCACAGCTGCCGCTCGGGCTCTGGGAGATCGCGTAGTCGTCTTTGGGCGTCGCCGGCGGACCGGAGGCCGGCGCCGACCAGGGGGTCAATTCCGAGGTGGTCGAGTAGGAGCCGCAGGTGCTCGGGGTGCGAAGCGCGCCCCGGGCGCCGCCGAAGAAGTCGAGCTTGAAGTCTTCGAAGGGCAGCTGGGGATTTTCATCGAAGGTCGCGACCAGGCGACCGGTGGCGGGGTCGGCCTGGACGTCGCCGGCCAGCTTCACCAAGACGCCCGATTGGGGATCGTCGACGGTGATGTATATGGCGAGAAGGGAGTCGAAGGGGTTGTCGTGGGGGGCGGCGACGTAGACGGAGCCGGGCAGGGGGTTGTCGAGCAGCGGGGTGAAGACTTCCGCGCTGCCGATCTTGGCCGCGTCGGGGCAGTTGGGCTGGGCTTCGTTGAAGCGGATCGGTGTCTGGGTGCCGCTCAGCAGGCCGATCTGCGATGAGGTGCAGGCCTCAAGGCCGTTGCCCGCCGCGGGGTTGATCGCCATCCCCTCGGGCAGGGTGACCACGGCCTTTTTGAGGTGGGCGGTGGAGAGGGTGTCCTGGCTGTTGGATTGGGGGATGTGGAGGTCGACTTCGAGGCCCGAGGGAGAGTCGGCGA
>CAZQET010000081.1:0-5620 GCA_964591825.1 uncultured Conexibacteraceae bacterium | reverse complement strand
ATGTCGCAGCTCGCGCTCGACCTCGAGCCGGCGCAGGGCGCCGGCTCGCATCTCGGCGTCGAAGAGCTCACAGCGGGCCCTCCCCCGTTCCTTGGCGCGATACATGGCCGCATCGGCGTCGCGGATCAGGAGATCGGCGTCGATCGGCTCGCGGGCGGTTGGACGGGCGACGGCGATGCCGACGCTGGCGCTCACGAAGTGGTCGACGCCGCCCATCGCGTAGGGCTCGGCGAAGGCAGCGGCGATGCGGTCGGCGATCGCGACCGCCTCCTCCTCGTCGGCGAGCCGGTCGACGAGGATCCCGAACTCGTCGCCGCCGAAGCGGGCGACGATGTCGCCCGGCCGCAGGTGAGCGCGCAGCCGCGGCGCCACCGCGCGCAGCAGCTCGTCGCCCGCGTGGTGGCCCATGCTGTCGTTGATCAGCTTGAAGTTGTCGAGATCGAGGAAGAGGATCCCGACCGGCGATCCTGAGACGGCGCTGCGCCGGAGCGCGTCGTCGAGCGCTTCGACGAAGCTGAGCCGGTTGGGCAGGCCCGTGAGCGGGTCGTGGAGCACCCGGTGGCGCAGGGCCTGATCGGTCGCGTGGCGCTCGATCGCGTCAGCGAGGACGTTGGCGGAAGCCTGGACGAAATGGACGTCCTGGGGCGTGAACCGGTTCGGCTCGGTGGAGTGGATGTCGAGCACGCCGAAGGGACGCTCCTTGCCGTCGATCAGCACGGCGAGGCTGCTGCGCACGCCCAGCACCCGCAGCGCCGGCGGCATCGAGAAGCGGCGCTCGCTCTCCCAGTCGTCGACGATCACGTGCAGGCATGAGTCGAGCGCGGCGCCGGCGTGCGAGTCACGAGCGGCCGAGGCCCGGCCCGAGCCGGCCACGCGATCCTCCAGGCCCGCCCGCAGGCTGAGCCGGCGCCCGTCGCGGCCGACCTCCCAGATGCACGCCGCGTGCACGCCCTCGATCTCCTGCAGCAGCGAGACCGCCTCGCGCATCAGGCCGTCAGGGTCGCCTTCCTGCAGGGCGCGGCCACCGAGCCTCGCCACCGCCGCCTGCTGGGCGGCGGCGCGCTGCAGCTCCTGCTCGGCGCTCTTGCGCTCAGTGATGTCGTAGAGGACGCCGTGCCAGACCGGCGTTCCCATTTCGTCGGGCTCGAGCACCGCCTCGTCGAGGATCCAGACGGTGCGCCCGTCGCGGGTGATCATCCGGTAGTCGAGCGGCGGCGGGTTGCGGTTGCCGATCGTGTTGCGGCTCTCCTGCGAGAGCGCTCGCTCGCGGTCGTCGGGGTGCAGCTGGCGGGCCCAAAGCTCGGGGTCGGCGAGCCATTCCTCGGGGGTGTAGCCGAGGATGTCCTCGACCTGGGGGCTGACGTAGCGCCAGCGGCCGTTCTCGCCGAGCTCGGAGGCGTAGACGATCGCCGGCAGACGCTCGACCAGGCGGCGGTAGTCCTCGCCCCCCGCAGTGATCTGATCGAGGAACTCGTTGACTCTCTTCTCGGGCCAGCCGCCGCCCTGGTTCGGTTGCTCCACGATCGCCTTATCGACTCCCGGCGGCGACGCTTGAGTCGAGGCCGGGCTGCGTCAGACGGCCGTCAACGACCAGGCCGCCGCGAGGCCGCGGAAGGGAGCGTAAGGAGCGTAGAACTCCTCCACCTCCTCGACCGTGGCGCGGCGCCCGAGGCGCGCCAGGCGACCGACGAGCTTCAGGTAGATCAGGTCGCCGGCGGGCAGGGAATCGGGGTCGCCGCGGCCGAAGAGACCGAGGCACTGGACCGTCCAGGGACCGATCTCGCGAACCGCCAGCAACCGCCGGTCCGCGTCGCGGTCACTGAGGTCGCAGCGCTCGGCGGCGACCTGGCCGGCGACCGCGCGCAGCGCGATCGCCCGCTTCAGCGCGAGCCCCATCGACTCCAATTCGACCGGAGCCCGGCCGGCGATCAGGCCGGCCGCCGGTACGTCGCGCAGCCCATCGCGGCTCGTTCCGAGACGCGGGCCCCAGCGCCCGACCATACGGCGCTGGATGCGGGCGGCGCGGCCCGCCTCGATCAGCTGCTTGACGACGGCCCAGACGAGCGCCTCCCAGGGCCAGGGCCGACGGCGCGGGCGCAGGTCGGGTCGACGGCGCAGGAGCGGGCCAAGCAGCTCGTCGCCTTTGAAGCGCCGGTAGAACTCGCCGAGATCGTCGTCGACGCCGAGCGCGAAGCGCATGCGCTCCAGCGCGGTCGCCAGCTCGGCCTCGCCCGCTTCGCCAGCCGCCTGCGGAGCAAAGGGCCCAGGCGCCGCCACCGTCGCGGGATCGAGCGCCTCGGCGCAGAGGGCGACCCTGCCCCTGCCGGGCTCCCAGGCCCGGACCAGCACCGGACGGCCCTCGACGTGCAGGAAGCGCGAGGCGACGCCCCGCCGCACCCGCATCACCCCGTCCTCGCCTCCATGCGCCGGCAGGCGGAAGGGCGACGGAGGCCGCACCTCGACCTCCCGGATCACCGCCCGAGCAGGTGGATGTCGACCAGGAAGGAGCGACTGGCGACGATGTTGGCCGGTCGCTCCCGGCGACTCAGGCGGCGGGGCGAGCGTCCCCGGCTCGCCACGGCGCCGACCGCCCGCACCGCAGCGACCGTCGCGGCCCCGGCCAGCACGCCACCCGCGGCGGCGATCGCCGCGGTCTTGGCCTCGCTGCGCACCGGCAGCGGTGCAGGCACCTCGCCGGGCAGGACCCGAACGGAAACCGGCTCAAGCTCCATTCCGCTCACCCCGGCGACCATAGCGAGACGAGCGGCGACGAACCGCCGGCACCCCGCACGTTGCGCGGATCCACTAGGAGGAATCCAGCGTCCGTTCGTAGACGCGGTAGCGCTTGACGATCTCGCCGCTCATCGCTTCCAGCCCTCGATTCATCGATTCGTTGGTCGCGAGGATCCAGCCCGCCTCGCCGTGTTTCTGGCGTACCCGCGCTGCGGTGTTGAAGTGCTCGACGTAGAGCGAGGCGGCGACCCCGGTGTGCTGGTGCTCGGGCCTGACGCCGAGGAAGCCGACCCGCACCTGGTCGCAGATGCGGTTGCGGTTGAGGAAGTAGAGCCAGCCGAGCGGCAGCAGGCGCCCCTTCATCTTCTTCAGCGCCTGGTTGATGTCCGGCAGCGTGATCGCAACGGCGATCGTCTCCCCGTCCCTTTCGGCGACCATGAACCATTCGCGCGAGAAGACCAGGTGCATGTCCATCGTGTAGGCGTCGAGGTCCCCCTTGGAGTAGGGGACGAAGCCCCAGTTGTCGGCCCAGGCGGCGTTGTAGACCTCGGCGAAGCGGTCCATCTCCTGCCGCAGATGACGCCGCGACATCTTGCGGATCTTCACGCCGTGCTCCTCGCGGGCGCGCTCATCGAGCTCAAAGAGGATCGGCAGCATGTCCTCGCGATCGCTGATGTCGAGCGCCCACGAGTAGAGGTCCATCGCCTTCGCCAGGCCGGCCCCCTCGCAGAGGGCCTGATAGTAGGGCGGGTGCCAGGGCTGGCGGATCATCGGCTCGCGCTCCTGGCCCTCGATCAGCACGCCGCTCTCCTCGTTCATCGAGAAGTCCATCGGGCCGACCATGCGGTCGCAGCCGCGCTCGCGCAGCCAGGCCTCGGCGGCGTCGAGCAGTGCCGCCATCGCCTCCGGGTCCTCCTCCAGCTCGAGGAAGCCGAACATCCCCCAGCGGCTGTCGTGGAACTCGTTGAAGGCACGGTCGATCTGGGCGGTGACCCGGCCGACGATCCGGCCGTCGCGCTCGGCGAGGAAGTACTCGGCTTCCCCGTGCTTGAAATAGGGATTGAGCTTGCGGTTGAGGAAGAGCCGGCGCTCGATCTTCAGCGGCGGGATCCAGCGCGTGCCCGCGTGCAGCCGATAAGGCAAATCGATGAAGCGCCTCAGGTCCGCTCGCCTGCGGACCGGCCGGATCGCGACCTCTGCCATGGGTGGGCAACCTACACTCTGTCAATGAGCGAGACAGCCAGGGTCCCCATCGACGTATTCGAGAAGGCGCGCAGCCACGACCGCCTCGAGCAGCTCGAAGCGGCCAAGCAACACGACCTCCTGCCCTACTTCCGCCTGCTCACCTCCCAGGCCGGCCCGGTGGTCGAGATGGAAGGCCGCGAGACGATCATGCTCGGCTCCAACAACTACCTCGGCCTGACCGGCGAGGAGCGGGTCAAGCAGGCCGCGCGCGATGCGTTGGAGACCTACGGCACGGGCGTCACCGGCTCGCGACTGCTGAACGGCACCACGCCGTTGCACGTGGCCCTCGAGAAGGAGCTGGCGGAGTGGATGGGAGCCGAGGACGCGATCGTCTTCTCGACCGGCTACCAGTCGAACCTGGGCACGATCGGGACGCTCCTCGAGCCCGGCGACACGGTGATAGTCGACTCCGGCGATCACGCCTCGATCCTCGACGGCTGCCGGCTCTCCGGCGCCAAGCTGCGCCCCTTCCGCCACAACCGCATGGACAAGCTGGAGAAGATGCTGCAGCGGGCGGCGGAGGACGGTGGCGGCGTGCTGGTCGTCGTCGACGGCGTCTTCTCGATGGAGGGCGACGTCTGCGACCTGCCGCGAATCGTCGAGCTCTGCAGGGGCTACGGCGCGCGGCTGATGGTCGACGAGGCCCACGGCGCCGGCGTGCTCGGCGCCCGCGGCGCCGGCGCCTGCGAGCTGTTCGGGCTCGAGGACGAGGTCGACCTGCGCATGGGGACCTTCTCCAAGAGCCTCGCCTCCTGTGGCGGCTTCGTCGCCGGGCCGGCCGACGTGATCGAGTACCTGCGGATCGCCTCGCGCTCCTTCGTCTTCAGCGCCTCGGCGGTGCCCGCCGCCGTCGGCGCCGCGCTCGAGGCGCTGCGCGTGATCCGCGCCGACGGCCCGCGGCTCTTCGAGCGCCTGCTCGCCAATGCCGAGTACCTGCGCGAGGGCCTGCGCCATCTCGGCCTGAGGGTGGTCGAGCCGGGCACGCTGCCCGATGGCGCCGTGGCGACGACGCCGGTGGTGCCGGTCGTGGTCGGCGACGATTGGCAGGCCGTGCTGCTCTGGAAGGCGCTGTTCGACGCCGGCGTCTACACCAACGTGGCGATCCACCCGGCCGTACCGCCAGGCGGCGCGCTGCTGCGGACGAGCCTGATGGCGACGCACGAGCGCGAGCATCTCGACGGCGCATTGGGAACGATCGCCCGAGTGATCGAGGACTTTCCCGATCTACCTCGCTCGGGGTAGTTTCGGCCTTGTCCAAATCGGGACAAGCCGAAATGTCCATGAAAAACATGCTCTTAGCGACCGAGTGGAACGGGCGATTCATCCGACGGACTTGACGGTCGCCGTCCCGAGCGCATAGCTTGCCCTCCGCGCCGACCGCATCCCGGGGCAGGGATGCGGTGGCAGAGCACTCAACTCAGTCAAGCCGAGGCTCGTCCTCTGGCTGGCGCGCAGAGCTACCCAGTTAACGAACCTCGAAGGGAGGAGTCCCTGTGGACGCTGCTTCGATCGCCCCTGCTCAAATGACCGCTTCCGCAATCCAGGCCCCACAGCACATGCAGGCCCTGGCCCGCGCCAACCGCGTGCGACTCGCGAGGGCGGAGCTGAAGCGCTCGATCGCGCGCGGGGACGTCGATGCGGC
>CAZQET010000080.1:0-3258 GCA_964591825.1 uncultured Conexibacteraceae bacterium | reverse complement strand
GCTCTCCAGCTCTTCGAGGGCCCGCCGGAGGAGATGGACGGCGCGGTCGAGCTGGTGGAGCGCGAGATGTGCGCTGCCTACCAGCTCGACCCGCCGCTCGAGGTGGACATCGGCGTCGGCGCGGACTGGCTCGACGCCAAGTAGTCAGCCGCTCGTCGCTTCTGTCGGTTCTTCTTCTTCCGGTGCCAGGTCGATCTTCCAGAAGGCGGCGCCGCCGTCGAAGAGGCCGAGGACCGCGTCGTCGACCGTCCTGCCCTGAGTCAGGTCTTCGGTGGAGCAGCTCGAATGGTGCTCCCAGCCCCAGTGGTGGTGCCAGCCCTGGTCGTCTTCGCCGAAGTGCTGGGCGAAACGCTCGCGGTGGCGGCGGAAGTCCCAACCGTGGCCGCCGCAGTCGATCCAGGTCCTGTCGGTGACCGTGCCGCTGACCGAGCCGCCCTTGGTCAGGTCGATCGTCAGCATGCCACTGCTTGGATCGAAGGACGCGATCGTGCCCGCCGGTTCGAGGCTTCCGGGGAAGCCGTGGTGGTCGCCCTCGTGGTGGGCCGTGGCGATTCCCGTCAGCGCCAGCGCGAGCGCGCATGTGGTGACGGCGGTCAGGAGCACGGCGGCCTTGGCTGCCGCCAGCTTGCGTCTCATGAATCCTCCTCGGTCGGTGGTCGCAGGCCGAATACCCGAAACTGAGTACCCGACGTGCGACCCTCGATGCTGGAGGATCGACCAAACGTCCAGCCAGGTGGCGGGCCTCCCCGCGACTGCCAGGCGGGTGGGCCTGATATGACCGTGCGCATGGACCGCGGGCTCGCCGTCATCCTCACCGCCTTCGCCGGCGGCCTGATCGCGCTGCAGGCGCCGATCAACGCCGGGCTGGGACGGTCGACCGGAAGCCTGCCGGCGGCGCTCGTCTCCTTCGGGGTGGGCACGATCGCGCTCGCGGCGATCGTCGCCCTCAGCGGCAAAGCCGGAGGGCTCGGCTCGACTTTCGACGTCAGCTGGTACTACCTGGTTGGCGGCCTGCTCGGCGCCGTCTACGTCACCAACGCCCTGATCGCGGTCAACGCGATCGGCGCCGGCGGAGTGGCGGCCGCGACGATCACCGGCCAGCTGACCGCCTCGGTTGCGATCGACCGGTTCGGCCTATTCGGCCTCGACCAGGTCCCGCTCAGCCCCGAGCGGGTCCTCGGCATCGCGCTGCTGCTCGCCGGTACCGTGCTGGTCGTGCGCTGAGCCCGCCGCGACGAGGTCCGGCGGCGCGATCCGCAGGTAATGGCCAAAGGACCAGGCGACGAAGCGCCTGGCGCTGAGCAGGCGGATCAGCGGGCCGAGCAGCCGCGGCGGGATCTTCGGCACCAGCTTCTGCGCGCGCAGCATCCAGCGGAACTTCCACTCGTGCGAGTCGTGGAATTCGGCGTAGCGGGTGGCCGCCGCCTCGCGGTCCTGCCAGCCCTCGACCACGCCGCGCAGCTCGCGCCCGAGCGCGATGCCGAAGTAGAGCGCGGTGCGGATGCCCTCGGCGCTGAGCGGCAGGCAGTGCCCGGCCGAGTCGCCGGCGAAGAAGACGCCGCCCTCGGTGCCGCGGCGGATCTCGTGGGGGATCCAGTTGCCCTGGTAGCGGACGCGGTCGCGGCCCAGGTCCCCGGCGAGCAGCTCGGTCGTCTCGCGGACGTGGAAGCGCGGATCGAAGGAGCCGACGCCGATCCGCAGCTCGTCGCGGGCGGGGAAGCTCCAGCCGTAGCCGGCGGGCACGTAGCGGCGGTCGATCCAGATCTCGAGATCCTCGCCGCTGCCCTCGGGGTGCACCTCGAGCCCGCGCGAGAGCGGCGCGTCTGGGGGTTGAAAGCCGTCGCCGCTGGCCAGCATGCGGCGCCAGCCGAGCGCGTCGACCACCAGCGGCGCCGAGATCGTGCCGCGGTCGGTGTCGACGGCGATCGCGCCGTCGCCGTTGGCGGGGCGGGCGCGACCGTTGACCTTGGCGGTCTCGAAGCGGGCGTCGCACTGCTCCCAGAGGAGGGTGCAGAGCTCGCGGTAGTCGAAGGTCGAGAAGGAGAAGGGAAGGGGGAAGCGCGAGTCGCCGTGCGGCGTGTGGAAGAGCAGCGAGTCGAAGCGCTGGCGCTCGGCGTCCATCAGCCCCAGCGCCTCCATCCAGACGGTGGGGATGCCGCAGGCCGAGGTCTGCCGCTCACCGATCTCGTAGCGGTCGATGACCAGAACGTCGGCGCCGGTCCCCGCCAGCTCGCGCGCCACCGCCAGCCCGGCGAAGCTGGCGCCGCAGATCAGCACCTCGTGGCTGCCCTCGAGGGAGGTGCGCTCCTCGCCACGCTTGGTCGCTCGCACCGGCACGACGCAGAGCGTATCCACCTGCAATCATCCCCCGCTGTGTCCGTGACCGATACGACCATTACCCCTACACCCGCTGGTACGCCCGTAGAGGGCTCGGGCGGCCTCCTCGTCGAAGTCGACGGGAAGGTGGTGCCCAACTACGCGGCGACGATGGTCTCCTTCGAGGAGGGAGACGTGGTCAAGGGCAAGGTCGTGCGCATCGACAAGGACGAGGTCCTGGTCGACATCGGCTACAAGTCCGAGGGAGTCATCCCCTCGCACGAGCTCTCGATCCGCAAGTCGGTCAACCCGGCCGATGAGGTCGAGCTGGGCGAGGAGATCGACGCCCTCGTCCTCACCAAGGAAGACTCCGACGGGCGGCTGGTCCTCTCGAAGAAGCGCGCCCGCTTCGAGAAGGCCTGGCGCAAGATCGAGGCCGCAGCCGAGTCCGGCCAGCCGGTCGAGGGCAACGTGATCGAGGTCGTCAAGGGCGGCCTGATCCTCGACCTCGGGGTGCGCGGCTTCCTGCCCGCCTCGCTGGTCGACATCCGTCGCGTTCACAACCTCGACGAGTTCATGGGCCAGACGCTCGAGTGCAAAGTGATCGAGCTCAACCGCAGCCGCAACAACGTCGTCCTCTCGCGCCGCGCGGTCCTCGAGGAAGAGCGCAAGGAGGTGCGCGAGCAGATCCTCGGCCGGCTCGAGCCGGGCCAGGTGGTCGAAGGCAAGATCTCCAACATCGTCGACTTCGGCGCCTTCGTCGACCTCGACGGGATCGACGGCCTGATCCACATCTCCGAGCTTTCCTGGAGCCACGTCAACCACCCATCCGAGGTGGTGGCGATTGGCGACACCGTGCGGATCAAGGTGCTCGACATCGACCGCGACCGCCAGCGCATCTCGCTCGGCCTCAAGCAGACCCAGGAGGATCCGTGGCAGCGG
>CAZQET010000079.1:0-8581 GCA_964591825.1 uncultured Conexibacteraceae bacterium | reverse complement strand
CGATCCCCAGCACCACGAGGGGCAACAGGTGGCGGTCGCGCAGGTCCCAGTAGAGGTCGACGAGCGGGTCGGGCACCTTGAGGTCGGGCATCTTCAGATCCGGGCCCTTCTTCAGCCAGTTCACGGCGCGCCTCCCGTCGTCGTCGAGGCCGGGACGGAAGCTGGCGGTTCGGCCGGGCCTTCGGGCGAGGCGCCGGCGGTGGCGCCGAGGCTCGGCGGGGTCAGGTAGGTCGTGACCGAGAAGTTCGCCTGCAGGGCCGGGAATTTCGCTTCCGGGTCTTCGGCGAGCGAGAAGCCGTTGATCGTGATCAAACGCCCGTTGACTCCAACCTTTTCGTTGGTGGTTTTGACCAAAGAATCGAGGCCCTTGATGAAGTCGGCGAGCTTGAAGAAGCTACCGGTGAAGATGAGCGAGTAGGGCATTATGGCGAGGCCCGCTGGACCGACCGAAGCGCCCAGCGGCATCAGCGAAGCCGCCGCCTCGGTCGCCGAGACCGGCTTGCCGCTCGGGGTCGATAGCGAGGCGCTCGCTTCGCCTTCACCGGAGCCGCTCTCTTGCAGTTGCAGAGTTTGGAACCTGACCTTTGCACGCCTGGAGATCCGGTTGATCTGGACCAGCAACGATGGCGTTTCGTCGTTGGACGGAACCGCCTT
Source organism: uncultured Conexibacteraceae bacterium (assembly GCA_964591825.1). Classification (GTDB taxonomy): domain Bacteria; phylum Actinomycetota; class Thermoleophilia; order Solirubrobacterales; family 70-9; genus VRUE01. The sequence goes on along the minus strand of CAZQET010000079.1, from coordinate 7,927 downwards.
GCCGAGGACGACGAGATGCTGATAGTCGGCCGGGAATTCCCGGCGGGCTTCTTCGGCGGCGACGATTTCGGATTCGTGCTGCGCGAGCGAGCTTTCCAAGCGTTCGACCTGTTTGTCGAGCTTGTTCGCTTCGTCGCGCTTCGGGCTCAGTACGAGGATCCAGAAAGCCCCGGCGACGATCGCAATCAGGAGCATGGCGCCGACCAGGACGTTGGTCTTCTTCTTGGCCTCGACGTTCATCAGCCTTGGCCGCCTTCTTCTTCGGAGCCTTCGCTCGAGCTCGCGGTCGATTCAGTCGTCGCCGTCGCCGACGTCGCGATTTCTTCCCCTTCTTCGAGTGGCACCGGGGCGGCGTCGAAGGCGATCACGAGACTGAACTGGGCGATGAAACTGCGGGTGCGACAGTCGCCCCCACCGTTTTCGCCGCTGCCCGCCTCAGCTTTCTTGCTGGCAAGTTCTGAATTTTGAACACCAACGCGGGTGACGCCGTCGATGTCTTCCAGCGCCGTGACGAAGCCGGCCACTGCTTCCTGCCCGGCGGCACAGCCGCTGAGCTCCAGTGCCGGCCCGGCGATTGCGCCTCCCAATCCAGATGTGCCGCCGCTTTCGCTCCCGCTCGAGGCGCCGCCGCTAGCAGAGGCGTTGAGACTGGTCAACCAGACGTTGCCAGGCAGCACCAGGGCGAGTTCGCGCATCACCCGTTCCCAGTCGAAGCGGCTGTCGGCCAGGCTCCTCACCGTGGCGATGCGCTGTTCAGCCAGGGTGCGGAACTGGGTGTAGGCGGCAAGCCTTTTCGCCTTCGCCTGCGCAGCGGCGTCTTCCCGCTTCAGGGTGGCGATGTCGGCCCTGCTGTCGGAGATTCGGTTGCCGGTGAGGACGAGCATCGTCACCCCGATCAGGGCCAGCGCCAGGAAGCCGAGCACGATGTAGAGGAGTGGGCCGGAGCGCAGCTGGGCGCTGTCGCCGCGGCGCTGCTCGGGGGGGATCAGGTTGACCGGGCGCATCGCTCAGCTCTCCAGGGCGAGGCCATAGGAAAGGGTCAAGCGAGCGGCGGTCGGGTCGTCGTAGCCGGAGAGGCCAGCGGGCCGGGCAACCGTGATCGCCTTGCCCAGACCCTCTTCCATCCGCTGCGGAAAGCCGGGAATGGCGCTCGCCTGGCCACTGAAGACGATGCGGCCAACCGGCAGGGCGCCTTCCTGTGCGCCGTAGTAGTCGAGCGAGAGGCGCAGCTCGTCGAGCAGGGTCGTGACCCCCTCCTCCAGCGCTGCCCTCGCCTCGGCGAGGATCTCGGGATTGCCGTCGAGCGCCTCGAGCGGCTGCTCCAGGCCGACGTAGGACAGCCACTGAGCCGCGTGCTCAGGGCTGAGCCCGCGAGCGCTGGACAGCCGCTCGGCGATCGCCTCGAGACCGGCGTGGGAGACGCGGGTGAAGAGGCAGGAGCGACCACGCGCCACCGCCAGATCGGTGACGTCGCCGACGTTGCAGTAGAGGACGGTCTCACTCGGCCGTTGGCCCGGCTCGAGCTCCTGGCCGGCCATGCCGACGCCGGCGAGGGCGCGGATCATCGCGAAGGCCGAGAGGTCGACGCCGACGGGCTGCAGCCCGGCCCGCCGCACTGGCTCGACGATCGAGGAGACCATGTCGCGGCGAGCGGCAACGACGACCACGTCGACCTGCGGAGAGCCGCCCTCCTCGGCCGCCACGCCACCGACGACCTGATGCTCGAGTACCGCCTGATCGAGCGGCATCGGGATCTGCTCCTGGGCCTGGAAGCGGACCGCGGCCTCCATCTCAGCCGGGTTCTCGATTGCCGGCAGGCGCACGGTGCGCACCACGACCCGCTGGTTGCTGACCCCGATTCGCACCTGTTTGGGCAGCTTGTTCTCCGAGAAGAGCGTCTTCAGAGCCCCCGCGAGCCGATCGCCGTCGAGGACCTCGCCCTCGTGAAACGCCCCCGGGCCAAGGGGCTGAACCGCCGAGGCACTGACGCGAGTCGAGCCGTTGCTGCCCTCGACCACGGTCGCGGCGACGCTGCCCGCCTCGATGTCGAGGCCGGCGATACCACCCGTCTTCTTCTTCCTGGTCAGCGACAGCTGCAGGCTCGGTCTGGTGAGGCTGATCCGCATCGGCCCTGTCTCAATCGACAGCAGAGCCGCAGACCTTTCGCCCTGCAACTACTCATTTCTAGGAAAACCTGGACGCGCGTACTAGAAAGTGCCGAGGTACCAATCGACGAGCTGGTCACCGGCGAGCAGACCGACGACGCCGCCCAGTGCAAGGAAGGGACCGAAGGGGATCGCTCGCTTGCGTGCGGCGGCCCCTTCGCGGGCAATCATCGCCAGGCCGACCAGGGAGCCGGCGAGCAGGGCGACGAGGATCGCGGGGGCGACGTTGCGACCGAGGAAGAGGCCCATCGTCGCCGCGAGCTTGACGTCGCCGAGCCCCATTCCCCGCGGGTAGGCGAAGGCGACGAGGAAGAGAGCGCCACCCGCAAGCGCCGCAGCGGCGGCACGCTCCGGCAAGCTGCCCGGGTCGGAGACCGCGGCGATCGCGGCGCCCAGGACCGCGGCCACGACGAGGATCTTGTTGGGGATGATCCGCCGCTCGAGATCGGTGATGGTCACCGCCAGCAGGGCCGTGACGAAGACGAGGCCAAGAGCGATCTCACCGCCGTCGCCCCAGAGGACGATCGTCGTAGCGGCATAGAGGACGCCGAGCGCCAGCTCGGTCAGGGGGTAGCGAGGCGAGATCGGTGCCCCGCAGCAGCGCGCCCGCCCGCGCAACAGCAGCCAGGAGGCGACCGGCACGTTGTCGTAGGCGGCGATCTGGGCGCCGCAGGCCGGGCAGCGCGAGCGCGGCCCGACGATCGATTCCCCGCGCGGCACCCGATGCGCGACGACCGTGACGAAGCTGCCGACGATCAGCCCCCCGAGGAAGGCGATCGCCGCGGCGGCGGCCACCGGCTAGCCGCCTTCGGTGGGCGTCGTCGTATCGACCTCGATCCGGGTCGGGTAGTTCGGATGGTCGTACATGATCGGGATCGCTTCGGCGTCGGTGTTGCCGGGGTCGACGCTGAGCGCAACTCCGAGCCGATGTTTCGCGTGGATCGTGTACGGCGCACCGGGGAATTCCATTGTCAGCCGCACCTTGGTCCATGCGTTCCGCGGCCAGAACCCATTTCCTTCTGGGGTGTATTCCCAAAATTCCCCTCCGGTAGCGACGTTGATGAAGCGAGCGTCTACGGGCGGTTGCCCGGCGATTCCGGTTTCGCTGCGGTCGAAGAGGAAAACGCAGAGGGTGCCGTGGTAGAGGGCGTCGTTGAGGGTGCGCGTATAGAACTCGAGCGTGACTTTGCCTGTCATCTTGAAATCGGCGGCAAAGGGGTCGGTCACCCAGCGGTGCGTCTGAGACTCCGGGTGCACCGTGCCAGTTGGTTCGTAATGACAGCCGCTGGTGTCGTCGCGCTTGATCTGCACACCCTTGTCGGTGTCCGGCGTCGGCTCCAGGTAGCCGTCGTTGGAGTAGTCGTAAAGTAGGGGGAGTGTTTCGTCTTCGGGGGCCGGATCGGGCGGGGCCCCGAGCAGGAGGGCGTCAGGAGCCCCTTTCGTCGTCCCGGTCTGCGGACCGTCGGCGCAGGTTCCCAGGGTGTTGTGGAGCAGATGGTCGCCGGTGATTTCTTCACGCACGGTCGTCCCCGTCGCCGAGCAGGGAGTGTCGGTAAGGAAGAACTGCTGCGCCGTGATCGCGGTGCCGGTGCCCCCGCTCCCCCCACCTTTGCCACCCCCGCCTTCGCCCCCTTCACTCCCTCCTCCTTCTTCGGGCGCTTCCGCGACGGAATCGGGGTCGAGCGCGGCCGACTGCACTTCGATGTAGTTGCGTTCGCGCGGTTCGCTCCCGGTCGAGTCAAGCTTCACCGCAACCACGATCTGCTTGTAATCCCTGATGCCCGGGCAGAGGTTTTCGGTTTCGGTTTCTGGGCAGCTTTTGTCGTTGCGCCAGACGATGTAGCGATAGAGGTGGCCCTTGACGTCGCCGTCTTCGAATTTGATCGGCCCCGGTCTTATTCTCCCTTCCCCTTCTTTATCGACGTTGACGACCATTGGCGCGTATTCCCCCATCGGTTCGCGCTGCAGAGCGAAACTGCCGTTGAGCACCCGATGGTTTGGGTTCGTCGGGTTGCTTGACGAGGGAGGAGCGGAAAACAGTTCCAGTTCGCCGTAACTGAGGCTGTGCAGCTTCTCCATTTCCTGCTGGGCACGGTCGAGGGCGACCTGCGTTGCCTTGGCGCGGGCGCCGTTGCGAGTCGAGGCCGCGAGCACGCCGAACAGCGCCGCAGAGGAGAGCGCGAGGATCAGCGCCGCCACCAGCACCTCGATGATCGTGAACCCGTCTTCGCGTCGCATCTCAGAAATCGAGGGTCGCGCTGCGCAGGCTGGCCCCGTCGGAGACAGTCAGCGCGCCCGAGCCACTGGGGTTGGGGACTTTGAGCTCTATGCCGATGTAGGTCGGCGTTTTGCCTTCCCGCGCCGGGCCGCATTCGGTTGGGTCGGCGTTGGCACTTGGAACGAAGCAGAAGACTTCGGCGGAGTCGATGCCGGTGACGACCGTTGTCGAAACGCCACCCGTTGTCTGGCCGACTTTTCGTTCGGTGCGAGTGCAGGAGCTGGTCGTGCAGGCGTAGCTGACCTGACAGGAGATCGACGGGCTGCTCGATTTGGTCTGCACCGCCCCCCCGCATTCGACCCGCCGCAACCGGGCTACGAAGGAAACACTGTTTGGCGAGGAGGCGGTAACGCTGACGCCATTGCGGATTTCGCGCGTCATCCGTTCCAGCTCATAGCGGGCGGTATCGATGTTTTCCGCCTGCTGCTGCTGCTTGGGCTGGTCGCGCACGGCGCTGATCAGCATCGCGGTCGCGCCGCCGACGACGATCATTCCCATGATCATCGCCACCAGCAGCTCGACCAGCGTCATCCCCGCCTCGCCGTCGAGCGCACGCATCCGCCGCCGCAGGCGGGCCGTCATCGCGGCACCACCTTGAAGCGCCGGATTGCGGGGTGGGGCTCGTGGGTCCCGGCCCCGTTCACGGCCCTGACCTCGAGGATGTGCTGCCCCCAGCTCAGCTTCTTCAGCCGCAGCGGCGAGCGACAGCGGCTCCATTGATGATGGTCCACTCTGCAGCGGAAGGTGGTCCCCGCCTGGTCGGTCGTATCGGTGAAACGGAACATCGGGTCGCGCTTGTGCGTCTTCGCCGCCGGAGCGAAGGTGATCCGCGTATGCGGAGTGAGCAGGGTCGCCTGACCGATCGGTGGCGGCGGGGCGAGCGTGCCGTGCCCCTTCGAAGAGCCGCCGCCAGATGAGGTGCCCCCTCCGCCACCACCGGCTTCTTCTCCGCCACCCCCCCCACCCGGATTCGAGCTTTCCTGCTTGTAGGCGATCGGCCCGGCACAGAGCGAGACGAAGCCTTCGGCTTCCGCGGTCGCCCAGAAGTGCGCCGTTTCGCCAACGCCGACGCTGACCTGGATTCCCGGCGAGCCGAATTCGGCCGCTGAGCCATGCGCAACGGGTTCGCCCGAGCAGTTGGAGCTCGTATAGAGCTTGACCGTGGAGCTGACTTTGCTGCCGCCGAAGACCTTGGGCGAGGTCGAACTCGCCGGCGATGCCGGATTGGTGCCTTCGAGCACCGGCGGCGGCGGGCCGAGTTCGAGATTGGGGTCGTTACCGGTCGACACCAGCCTCGTCACGTCTTCGGCGGGCGTTGCACCGAGGAAGCGTTCGTAGACGTCTACCTCATTGTCGCCGTCATCGAGCGTGAAGCGCTCGACCGTTGTGAAGAAAACGCGGTCGCCGGCCGTCGAGGCGCCGACGAAGGTCGCCCCGCAATTGCCTTTCTTCAGCGGGCAGTAGCTCGGTGAGGTGGTGATGAGCGTCGTTTCTTCGCCGCCAACATCGCGGGCATAGATGTCGTCTTCGCTATCGCCGTCATCGGCAGCAAGGACTTCGGAGCTGGTGAAGACGACGTGTTCGACGTCCGTGGAGGCGCGATCGAAGCGCGCGTCAGCAACTCCGTTGCCACAGACGCCACAGCCGGTGCCGCGCGAGACCAGCTCTGGCTCGCCGCCACCCACGGCCTGCGCGTAGATGTCGACGCTGCCGTCCGTGTCTTCGTTCGAGAGCTGCTCGGAGGTGCTGAAGAGGACGGTGCCCGCGTCGGCGCTGATCGCGTCGAAGATCACCCCGCATACCCCTACGCATTTGGACGAGGTGACGAGCTCGATCGCGCCGCCGCTCCACTCGTAGATGTCGTTGGCGCTGTCTTCGTCTGCGGGCACGAGGGACTCGGCCGTAGTGAAGAAGACATCGGCGCCGTTGGCTGTGGCAGCGGCAAAGGCCGCAGTCTGAGTCGAGGAGCTGCCGTGGGAGATCAGGATCGTCGGCCCGGCCGGAAGGTCGCGTGCGTAGATGTCGGTCGCCGTGTCGGTGTCTTCGCCGGCCAGCGATTCGGCCGTGGTGAAGAAGACCCGCGCGCCATCGTCGGAGCTGCCCTGGAAGACCGGTACCGCGCCGCCGTTGCCACAGGATGGCGCGCAGCCCGTGCCACCCTGCGAGGCGAGCGTCGTCGTGCCGGTACTTAGATCGCGGGAATAGATGTCGACCGCCGAGTCGGTGTCGGCGCTCGACAGGGACTCGGCCGTGGTGAAGTAGGCGTGCGTCCCGTCCGCCGAGATCCCGCGCAGCGCAACGTTGAAGGCTCCGTTGCCGCAGGACGGCGCGCACGATGAGCCGCCGGCGGAGACAAGTTTGGTCGTTTCGCTCGCCAGGTCCCGCACATAGATGTCGACCGAGCTGTCGGTGTCGGCCGCAGCCAGTTTTTCTTCGCTGACGAAAAAGGCTTCGGAGCCATCGGCGGAGGCGCCGGCGAAACCGGCGTCGAATGCCCCATTTCCGCAGCTCGGCGCGCATGCGGCTTCGCCGGCCGAGACCAGCCTCGTCGTGCCAGTCGCCAGGTCGCGCACGTAGACGTCGCTGCGGTGGTCGGTATCCGAGCTGACCAGCGACTCCGCGGTAGAAAAGAAGACGAGGTTGCCGTTGTCGCTGGCCTTCTCGAAGAGCGCGTTGTATGCATCGTTGCCGCCGGCCGGCCCCAGCGAGACCTCGCGGGTGACGTAGGTTTCGACCCCCGCTTCGGCGTCGTAGAAGCGCTCGTAGACGTCCCGCTTGGTGTCGGTGTCGCCGGGCACCATCTGCTCTTCGGTTTCGAAGAAGACCGCCGAGCCGTCGGCCGAGGAGCCCTTGTAAGAAGCGGGTGCAGCGTAGGCGGACGTCGTCAGGGACAGCGCTGCGGCGAGCGCGAGAAGTAGAGGGAGCGTGCGGCTCATTGATGCTCTATCGGCTGAATCGGAGATTCGCTTAGCCCTTGCGTTGACCACTCGTCAAAGAGCGAGGGGCGGGCCGTCGGCCCGCCCCTCAGAACTCACGCTTGGCTAGACCAAGACGGCGTCAGCTAGGCGCCTACTTGGCCCATTCGCCGCTAGGCGGACAACCAGCCTTGCCCTTCGTCGTACACGTCAGGGACGTTTGGGATTCCGCGTTTCGGGCAATTGAGAACGTGTTTTCCGTTTCGGATTCCACGGTAATCTTGTAGGTGTTGGTTGTGGATTCGACTTCCAGTGCCTGAGCACCGCTGAGAGTCGGCTCGATGTTGACGAGGACTTCTTCGAGCGATTCAGCTTCGGCGCCTTCCGGAGCAGCGTAAGAGCCGGCGTTTTCGGTCGCGTACGTCTCAATCGCGACCTGAGCCGAGTGGGCGTACTCCTTGGCCTTCGAGTCCGTCGCCTTTTCGCGCTGGTTGAAGAACGCCGGCAGCGCGATCGCAGCCAGGATTCCGAGGATGAGCATGACGACGAGGAGCTCGATCAGCGTGAAG
>CAZQET010000078.1:0-15367 GCA_964591825.1 uncultured Conexibacteraceae bacterium | reverse complement strand
GACGCTCAGCCCGGAATAGGACTTGGGTGACGTGCAGCTTCCCCAGGAGCCAGAATCGAGCTTGCAGGCGAAGGTCGATCCCGACTCGCTGGAGGAGAAGGAGAAGCTGGCACTCGCTTCGGTCGTGGCCGCCGGCGGCTGAGCGGTGATCGTCGTCTCGGGCGGGGTGGTATCCGCGGGTGGTGGGGGGGAGCTGACCGCGAACGACTTGCGGTTCGAATTGACTTCGCCGTCGGCGTCGCGCACCGTGAGTTTCACGTACTTCGTGCCGCCGACCTGAAAGACGAAGGGCAGCAGGCAGCCGCTGTGGGTCTCCCAGACCGTGCTCCCGCTCTGGTCTTCAAACGACCAGGTGCAGGTCAGCGGCGCGTTGCCCTGAGAGACCGAGCCGTCGAGCGTCACCGGCAGCCCGACCAGGGTATTGACGGGTGCCGTCCAGATCGCCTTGGCGGTGATGTTCTGCGGAGCCGGAGTCGGGGCGGGGGCAGGGACGGATTCGGGTTCGGACTGGCGATTGCGGCGAGTTCGTTCCTTGTTGGTTGGCGTCCTGTAGGAGACGCCGATGCGCTGCAGGCCGGCGCGCGCCGCACGCTTGGAGATCGCCGCCTTGGGCTTGTGTCCGAAGATGGCGCCCGTCTTCGCAAGTGCCCAGCTGGTGCCGAGCGAGACGAGCACGAGGCTGACGATTCCGAGGGTGAGAAGCTTGCGCAGGGGGCTGGAGGAACGAACGGATGAAGATCTCTTGCCGGTCATGCGGGAAAGCTCGACCGCTCACCCCCGGCGCTGATCTCGGCTCGCTCAGCTCAGACGTATGTACGACAGACGTATGTACGAGCGAGGGAAATTTCACCCACCCCGCAGATAAGGGCTTGACCTCGTGAATCGGGAGCTAACGGCGCGATGCGCCGTCGAAGCCGTGGACGCCGGCTGCCACTCGCTCGACCTCTGCATCCAGCATCGTCGGAAAGATCGGCAGCGAGCAGATCTCGCCGGAAAGTCGCTCCGCCACGGGCAGGCTGCCCGGGCCGAGCTCGAGGTCCGCGTAGGCCGGCTGCAGGTGAATCGGCGTTGGGTAGTGGATCGCGCTTGCGATCCCCTCGCTCTCGAGGTGCGCGCGCAGGGCGTCGCGCTCGGCCGAGCGCACGACGAAGAGATGGAAGACGTGATCGCCGTAATCGGCGGGCGGGGGAAGGGGGATGACGCGCCCCTCGCCGAGGGCCTCCCGGAGCATCGCGCCGACCCGTCGACGACGCTCGTTCGCATCGTCGAGCCGGGCAAGCTTGATCCTGAGGATCGCCGCCTGCAGTGCGTCGAGGCGGTCGGTCCGGGCCGGCATCTGGTGGTGATGACGGGCACCCTCGCCATGTGAGCGCAGCAGGCGCAGGCGGTCCGCAAGGCCCGGGTCGCCGGTGACGACGGCGCCGCCGTCTCCCCAGGCACCGAGGTTCTTGGTTGGGTAGAAGCTGAAGCAGCCGGCGTCGCCGAGCGATCCGACCGGGCGGCCGCGGTAGCGAGCGCCATGCGCCTGGCAGGCGTCCTCGATGACGGCGACCCCCCGTTGGCGGCAGAGCTCGAGCAGCGGTTCCATTTCGACCGTACGTCCGTAGAGATGAACCGGAATGACGCAGCGGGTGTGCGACGTGATCGCCGCCGCCACGATCTCCGCGGTGATCAGGGCAGTCTCCTCGTCGACGTCGACGAGGACGGGTCGCGCACCGGCGGCGCTGACCGCCTCGGCGGTGGCGATGAAGCTGTTGGTGGGGACGATGACCTCGTCCCCCGAGCCGATCTCGAGGCCGCGCAGGGCCAGCTCCAGGGCAGCGGTGCCCGAGGAGACACCGACCGCGTGCTCGGCCTCGCACCAGGCGGCGAACTCGCTCTCGAAAAGCTCGACCTCGGCCCCCAGCGTGAAAGCGGCCTTGCTCGCCACGCGCTCGACGGTGCTCATCAGCTCGGCGAGGAGGTCCGGATCCCCATTGTCGAGGCGGGTGAAGGGGACCTTGGCCTCGGTGGCCGTCGGCGTCGAGAGCGCGGCGCCGGTCATGCGGTCGACCCCGTTTCGCCGGCGTACTCGATCGGCATCGGCACGCGCGCCGAGGCAAGCGTCAGCTCGGTGAAGACCGCGGCTGCCTCCTTGCGCGAGTGCACTCCGAACTTGGTGAAGACCGAGGCGAGATGGCTCTTGACCGTGCTTTCCGCCAGGAAGAGCCGCTCGGCGATCTCGGCGTTGGTGAGTCCCTCGCCGACGAGGGCGAGGACCTGGTTCTCACGATGGGAGAGGGTGGGGGGAGCGACGCTGGCGCGCAGCTTGCGGGGAACGACCGACTGTCCGCTGGCCACCGCGCGCACGGTTGCCGCCAGGGTGGACTCGAGCGCCGGCTCGAACACGAGCGCGTCGGCGCCGGCATCGAGGGCGCGGCGCACGGCCGTTCCGGTGGTCGGCTGTGAGATGACTACCAGGGCCGGCTCGCTCAGATCGCGTCGCAGCTGGCGCAGGCTCGTCACTTCCTGTGGCGCGTCGAGGTCGCAGATGACGATCAGGATCATCGCCTCGTCTGGCTCGCGCCCGCCGAGGGCCGCTTTCGGATCGGCTCCTCCCGAGAGCTCCATGTCCAGCTCGGAAAGGGTGTCGGCGATGCGCGCGCGGAGCGCGGTGTCGCGCGCGACCACGGCCGCAAAAAGCGGTTCGGCGAGCTGTCCAGGAGCGTCCTGGCGCCGTTGTTCGACGGCTGGCATGTAAGAAGAACGCAGCCAGGGCTCGCTAGCTTGCATGGGTCGCGGACGGAAGGACATCGAGGTCCGAGTCGTTGTCTGGGAAATGCCTAATTCGCCTTCCGCGGCCGCGGAGCACGCAGGTGCGTCCAATGCGCCGGCCAATGACGCTGGCTTCCGCCAGATCGACGACGTCGAGTTCGGCGAGGGCGTCGTCGTCCACGCCTTCACCAATCTCTACGGCTGCCGGATCGGCGCCCGAACCCGGGTCGGCACGTTCGTCGAGATCCAGCGGGGGGCCGTGATCGGGGCCGCCTGCAAGATCCAGAGCCATGCCTTCATCTGCGACGGGGTGACGATCGAGGACGAGTGCTTCGTCGGCCATGGCGTGACCTTCGTCAACGACAAGTTTCCCCGCGCGACCGACAGGAGCGGGCGGCTGCAGGACGAGGCCGACTGGGAGCTGCTGCCCACCGTGGTCGAGCGCCGCGCGACGATCGGCTCCGGCGCGACCGTCCTCGGCGGCGTGCGAATCGGAGCCGGCGCGACGGTGGGCGCCGGCGCCGTGGTGACGCGCGACGTCGCTGCTGGCGCGACCGTCGTCGGCAATCCGGCGGCGCAGCGACCCAGGACGTGACATGGGCGACCTCTGCGTGGTGACCGTCTCGGAGGGCAACGCGCCGCGCGTCTGCGCGGCGCTCGAGGGCCTGCTCGACCACGCCGGTTGGGTCGACCTCGAGGCGGTGGTCGTTGACGACGGGGACGGCAGCGTTGCCGAGCACGTCGAGCACCGCCTTCCCGGCGTGCGCACGGTTCGCTGCGCCAGCGCCGACGTCGGCAGCGCCTGCAATCGCACGGTGCAGGAGGCGGATGCGAGATACGTGCTCTTCCTCGACCCCAACCTGACCGTGTGCGAGGGCAGCCTCGCGAGCCTGGTCTCGCTGCTCGACAGGCGCCCGGACGTTGCAGTGGTGGGGACAAGGCAGATCGGCGAGAACGGGGAGCTCGTGCCGAGCATCGGGCGGTTTCCCGCGGCGCGGCACACGCTGGCCGAGGCGCTCGGCATTGACCGGCTGCCCGCGGTGCGGAGGCTGCTCGGTGAGCGCCAGCTCGACCGTCGCCGTTACGAGCGCGAGTCCGATTGTGAGTGGACGTCGGGCTGCCTGCTCGCGCGCCGCACGGCGCTCGCCAGCGTCGGCTGGTTAGACGAGGGCCTCCCCGGCTTTGCCCGCGATGCCGATCTCTGCGCGCGCCTTGGCGCCCAAGGGTGGCGGGTGATCCACTCGCCCGCGGTGACCGCCCTGTGGCGGCGGCCGAGCGGCGCGGAAAGCGAGCGGCTGGAGGCTCAGGCCGCCCAGGCACGGCTGCGCTTCGCCGAGAAGCACCTCCCGCGGGCCGCCGGTCGCTACCGTCGCGCCCTGGCGCTGGGATACCTGCTCCGCGTCGGCGTCTACGCATTCTCTGGGAGCTACGACCGGCGGCGGCGTGCCGCGCGCGCGGCCCTGACCGCAACGGTTCGCGCCCGCACGGGACGCGAGAGACCGTCGACGCTCCGTCACCTTAGCTAGGAGGAGTGGCAGGCAGGACGCGCATCCGACATTGACCACACCTGAGGGGGGTCAATGTCGAATGCGCGTTCCAGGCTGGCCAGACCGCACACGCGGCTTCGCCAATCCCTTCTACGCGATGACGGTCAGGGCGCCCGGCTCGGCGACAAGCTCCACCTCGGTGCGCTCGCCGATGTAGTCGCCGTCGACCTGAATCGGGAAGGGGCGGAGGATGCCGTCCCTGGTCTCGGAGATCGAGCTGATCCTTGCCTCGTGGATTCCGGCGAAGTGCTCAATCTGCCGGTGCCGCGCCGCCGGCCGCTTCTCGCTGAAGATGCGGGCGATCAGCGTCGGCATGTCGCGCTGAGCGGCGCGCTTGAGCACCCCTAGCGCCAACCTGCCGTCGTCGAGGGCGACGTCCTCGCAAACTCGCACCGGTTTGCTGGCGAAGTAGGTGAAGGGGTCGGAGTTCTGGCAGAGCGCGGTGACACCCTCGCTCGTCTCCCCGTCGACCTCGGCGCGCAGTCGCACCGGATTGACCAGGTAGGCGCGGTAGAAGGCCGAGACCGCCGCCCAGGTGAAGTAGTAAGGGCCGGCCATCGACTTCAGCCGCGGGTGGGCGTCGACCCGCTTGACCACGGTGGCGTCGATTCCGGCGCCGCAGGAGAAGACGAAGTGGCGATCGTCGACCCTGCCCAGGTCGATCCGGCGCGGCTGCCACTCGTCGACCAGCGCCAGCAGGTGCTCGGTGGCGTCGACGACGTCGTTGGGGATTCCCAGCGTGCGGCAGACCACGTTGGTCGAGCCACCCGGCAGCACCGAGACCGGCACGTCCGTGCCCACCAGCCCGTTGGCAACCTCGTTCAGCGTCCCGTCGCCGCCGAAGGCGACGACCACGTCGTACCCGTGGTCCCGCACCTCCCGCCCGATCTCGGTCGCGTGGTTCTGCGCCTCGGTCTCGATCGTTTCCACCTCGAATCGCCCCTGCAGCGCGTAGACCACGAGGTTCTTCAGCCGGTCCGAGACGGTCGTCGCGTACGGGTTGACAATGATCAGCATCCGCTTCTTGGCGGAGCGGCGGGGCATCCGCGGGCGAATGCGGCTGGTCATGCGCTGCAGCGTATTGCGATCGGCGCTTGAGCCGGACTACGGGGCGGGTGCCGAGCTTGACCCTGAATGATCGACGGTCTGAACCGTGCAACGCCTTAGGCTTTGCGCGCCTTGGGAATCGAGCGCTTCATTTGGACCGACCACGCTGAGCTTCGCCTCGAGCAACGAGGTCTGACCCGATTCGAGGTTGAAGGCGCCGTTCGTGAGGGACACGAGATCCGCGAGGTCAATCGAGGAGATGCAGACTGGCGCATCTACGGCACCCGATCAGACGGCTGCAAGTTCGCCATCATCTACGATAACCCGGCCGGAGGAGACGCGAGTGCAGCCTGCGTTGTCAGCGCCTGGCCGCTGCGTGGCAGCGCGCGACGCTCTTGAGAGATTGTGTCCACAAAAGCTATCCTGAGTCCATGAGCGCGAAATTTGCTTACTACGACCGCGAGGCTGACATTGCCTGGCTTCCGACCGGGGATTCGTCGGATGTCGTGAGCGAAGAGGTCGAGTGGGGCTTGGTCGATCACGACTCGGCCACCGATGAGGTTGTGGCGGTCGAGGTCTGGTCTGCAAGCAAGCGCCTATCGGCCGAGGTGCTCGCCACGCTGCCCGCGCCCACCGGTACGCATGGCGCTGCCGCCTAAGCGAAAAGTGCCGGAGCGAGCGATCAAGTTTGACATCAAAGGCCGAACTGAATTCTCGGTCCCAGCAACTTTGCACCTTGGAAGCTTGGCTCTTGCGCCGTCGCCATTGTTCTTGCTCTCCCAGGGTGCCAATACGGAGGGGAGGTGGCCTATATCGCTGATCGCCGATTGGTCGCACCGGCAAGCAAGATCACGCTCGCTGGACAGAGTGCCTTGAATCTCGAATCCGTAGTCAGCTCTGGTTCGGTCATCGCAGGGAAAGCGACTTCCAGCTGCATGATTGCCTGGTGTTCACCTGAAAATGATCGGGCACGAGAACTGTTTGAGGCTGCCGGCTTCGACTGGACCAGAGGAGGACCGACACATCCCTACTCGCACCGCTATCGCCAATACTTGACGCTGGACGCGAAGAACGGCGAGGAAGCTATTGCGCGCTCTCGCAGCATCATTGATGAAGCCAGAGGTGATTCGACTGATCTCACTGTTGTGCAACCAGACCCGGATCGCCTTCGATTGATTGACGGAGCATTTCTCCAAGCGCAGACTGAGGCAAGAGGGTCATAGCGGTCTAGGTGGCGGACATAGCCGCCGGCTCGTGCTCCGCCGGTGCGCCAGTCGTGCGCCAGTCAGATCGGAGATAACCGGAACCAGCTCCGCTTGACCAAGCCAGATCGGCGTAGCTAGACGAAGCCTCGTCGATGATCAACACTCGCTTACTGGCGGAGCGGGAGTCCTAAGGCGCCTGCCCTGCCGTCGGGTTACTGTCGCGCAGGGCGATCACGCCACGAATCATCGGGGCCAGCGCCGCCGCCGTCGCCATGGCTGTCGTGCGCTTCGAAAAGTACCCGCCAATCCCCCCGGCGATGGCGGCGACGGTGTCGGCCCCATCATTGACCAGGCTGATGCGCAGCCATTGTCTCTGCGCATCTCCCTCGGTCGTGAGAAGACCGTAGGCGAGGATCACGTCGCGTGTCCCGATCAGTCGAGCCAGATAGGGAAGCTGCGTGTTTCCCTGCGTATCGAAGCCAAACGCCTTGGCGGTGGACCGGGGGAAGAGCCACGCCGCGGTGCCAAAGGCAGTGCGGCTGACGATCAGGGCATTTACCGCAGTCTTTCGGCTCATCGAAGCCACCCTACCTCAGGGCTTCGAGCGTCAGGATCGTTATGTTCGCTCTCGGCGCTCGTGCCGGACTACGGGGCGGGCAGTACCTCGATCGCCGCCAGGTCCCAGCGGTCGGCGGTCGGCGCGGTGTCGTTGATCGCCACCGTGGTCCCGGCCGAGGGGGTTGGCGCCGTCTGGCGTTGCGTCCAGAAGGTGTCGCCGCTGGGGCTGAGGAACTGGTCGACCATCGTCTGCGCCGGGCCGATCGTGCGCGCTTTCGCGGTGTCCCAGTCCTCGCCGACGCCCCAGACCCAGCTGCCCGCCCGCGTCGTCACCAGCGACGCGGTGGGCGCGCCGTTAGCGGCCGAAGCCCCCGCCGTCGCTCCACCCGTACCGGTGTCGGCGCCGCTGAAGGCGGCCACCGTGATCGCGCCCTGGTAGCTGCCGCTCGCTCGCGTCGCGGTGATCACCGCATTGCTCAGGGCCCCCGGCGCCACCGCCTGCCAGATCTCCGCCGTGCCGGCCTGGCCGTTGACCCGCCGTCGCAGGGTCCAGGTCAGGCCGCCGCCGCTGACGCTGGCGATCGACTGCGAGCCGGCGGTATTGGGCCCGTCCGAGCCGACGAAGGCAAGTAGCAGCTCGTTCGGCCCCGAGGTGGTTAGGGCGGGCGCGGAGATCGTCGCGGCGGCGCTGCTCTGGCGCGTGGTGACGACTTTGTCGAGGGCGAGGCTCGGCGGCGCCCCCGCGGTCACCGTCGCCTGAGCCTCGTTCGAGGGGGGCCCGACGTTGCTGGCCGCGTCTTCGGCGGTCACCCTGTAGTAGTAGGTGCCGGCGGCGAGGCCGCTGTCGGTGAACGAGGTCGAGGCGGTCTGGCCGACCCGGTTGGCGGCGGTCGGGGTGAAGCCCGGTGTGCTGGAGCGGTAGACGTTGTAGCGGACGACGCCGGTGTCGTCTTCCGCTGGCGACCAGCTCAGCGCCGCGTTGCCGGCGCCCCCCGTCGCCACCAGGTTGGTGGGCGCCGTCGGCGGGTTGGGATCCTCGTAGGGGGCCGGGAAGCGAACGAAGGGGGCGACCGAGGGGACGCCCTGGCCGTTGACCAAGAAGAGCATGTAGTAGCCCGGCGGCACGTCGTTGGCGTTGGAGGGCATCGTGACGTTGAGCCCGCCGGCGGTTTGGGTGAAGCTCAGAGAAGTCGCGCGGGCGTTCTGGTCGAAGGCGTGCGTGACCGATCCCGTACGGATCAGCGAGACGCGGGCGATCGAGGCCGCGTCCGGGGTGCCGACGAATTCCGTTCCCCCGTATTTGACCGTTGTGGGGGCCGCGGAGATCGTCGGTCGCGGACCCTTGAATAGATAGGGCGGCGAGAATATCTGGGCGCTCTTCTGATCGGTCACTCCAGGGTCGCCGCCGCCGCCCGCGACGTAGACCCGCCCGTCGGGCAGTAGGACCGCCACCGAGTGATACAGGCGCGGCGCGCTCATCGACGCGTAGGTCACCCACGATCCGGTCGCCGGGTCCCAGTCCTCGGCCGGGAGGACGGCATGGGAGTCGACGAAGCCCGACTTGTCGGTGCCGCCGCCGGTTGCCAAGACGGTGCCGTCGGGCAGGTTCGTCAGGTTGAGGAAGCTGCGCGGGAAGGCCATGCTCGTGGTCGGCTGCCAGGTCGCGCCGGGCACGTTCATGTTCAGCGTGTAGGCAGTTTTCAGCGAGTTGCCGGAGAAGCCGTCGTCGGCTGCCGAGCCGGCCTTGATGAAGCGGCCGGGCGCGTAGTTGGCGATGCTGCCTCCGTCGATGATCCGGCTGTCGAAGGTCGTCCATTTGTTGGTGCTCAGGTCGAGCACTTCGCTCGGCGTCGGTTCCTCTGAGCCGCCGAGGTGGACGATGCGGCCGTCGGGTAGCTGGTAGATGAACGGGTAGATCGGCATCGCGTTGGCCGCCGCGGGGAGGCTCTGCCAGCTGTTTGCATTGGGCGAGTAGAGCTCCGGCGTGGCGACGATGTCGCCGGGGCCTTTGTCGTCGCCGGAGGTGACCAGGACCTTGCCGTTGGCGAGCGTCGTCCCGGTCGCGTACCAGCGCGGGAACTGCATCGGCGCCAGCGCTTCCCAGGTCTCGCTGTGCCAGTTGAGCGCGGTGACGTCCTTGACCCCCAGCCCCTGGTCGGTCGCGGTGCCGCCGATGACCAGCACGCGGCCGTCGGCGAGCACCGCCTGGCCGGCGCAGAAGAGATCGGCGGCGGCATCGGGGACGTGGGTGACCGCGCCGGTCTGCGGGTCGAGGACGTACTGCTGGCCGCCGGAGGCGAAGTCGCCCTGCCAGAGGAGGATCCGTCCGCTGGGCAAGAGCGCCGAGTGGATCGCGACCGCCGGCAGCGGGATCAGCGGCCCCCACTGGCCGACCTGGGCCGGGTCGCTGCCGCCGTTGGAGACGGTGACCGCCGCACCCGTCGTGGTTGCCGTGTTGCCGGCGCCGTCGCGGGCCCGCGCAGCGAGCGAGTGATTGCCGTTGGCGACCGCGGTCGAATCCCAGGAGATGCCGTAGGGCGCCGTTGTGTCTTCGGCGCCGAGCGCTTTGCCGTCGAGCAGGAACTGCACGCCGGCGATGCCGCTCGCGTCGCTGGCGCTCGCCGTCAGCGCCACCGTCCCCGAGACGGTTTCGCCTTCGCTCGGCGCGGTCAGCGAGACGGCCGGTGGCGTCGTGTCCGCCGGGGCCGGCGTCGTCACCGTGACCGCGTTGGACGGCGCCGAGACGTTGCCCGCGGCATCGTAGGCGCGCACCGTGTATTCGTAGGTCGTGGAGGCAGCCACGGTTTCGTCGGCGAAGTTGGTGCCCGGCACATCGCCGACCTGACCGGCGTTGCGCGTGACGCGGTAGCCGGCCACGCCCTGGTTGTCGCTGCTCGCGGTCCAGGAGAGGGGCACCCGGGTCGCCGTGACCGTTCCGGCGGTGAGATTGGACGGCGCGGTCGGCGGTTCGGTGTCGGTGACGGTGGCCGCCGGGAGCACCTCGACCGCCGCCATGTTCCACTGGTCGTTGGTCGGCGCCGTGTCGTTCAGGGTCTGCGCGACCCCGGCGAGCGGGGTGGCGGCCGTCTGGCGCTGCACCCACATCGTGTCGCCGACCGAGGCGAGGTACTCGTCGACCTTGGTCTGGCCGCCACCGACGGTGCGCGCCACCGCGCGATCCCAGTCGTTGCCGACCCCCCAGACGAGCGACCCGGCACGGGTCGCCGTCAGCGAAACCGACGGTCCGCCGCTGGCGCCACCGGCCGTCGCGGCCGCACCTTCGGCGACGAGGTCGGCTCCGGTGAAGGAGACGACCGTGATCGAGCCGACGTAGGAGCCGTTGCCTTTGGTCGCCGTGACTTTGACGTTGCTGAGGACGGAGGCGGCGCTCGCCGCCCAGATCTCGGCGGTGCCGGCCCGGGTGTTGGCGCGGGCGCGCAGGTGCCAGGTGAGGTTGCCACCGCTCACCGTTGAGACGGTCTGAGAACCGCCGGTCGCCGGACCGTCGGAGGTGATGAAGGCGAGCACGAGCTCTCCTGGCGAGGAGGTCGTCAGCGCCGGGGAGACGATGCTGTTCGAGGCGCTGGTCTGGTGCTTGGTCACCGTTTTGTCGACGGCGACGGCCGCGGTGGCGGGACTGGCCCCGAGCACGAGAAGCAGGCCCGCGCAAAGCGAGGCGAGCGAGAGCTTCTTGAAGTGGGAATGACGAGTCACAGCCGCATCGATCGAGTCGGGCAGGCCGTATTGAATGGGCGGACGGGAGGTGCGTCAACGCGCCGGGGTCAAGCGGATACGAATTACCTACTCGTCAGGCGGTGACCTCGTAGCGCACCACGTCACCCCGCTCGACTTCCCGCACCCGCCCCTCATTGATGAGCAGATCGGCGTGGCCGATCACCTCCGAGAGGGTGAGGAAGGCCTGGGTGACGGCGACATTGCCCCAGATCGCCTGGGCGATCTCGAAGGCGCTGCGAGGTTGCGCGGCGATCAGCTTGTAGATCTTCTCCTTGCGCTGCTCGTGCTTGGCGATGCGCTCGTCGATCAGGGCGACGTGGTCGACGATCGGGTCGCCGTGGCCGGAGAGGACGATCTCGGCTGGCATCTCGCGCGTCTTGCGCATCGACTCGATGTAGGTGACGAGCGCCTGCGGGCGTTCGTCGGAGCCGTCGAGCGGGCGGCTGATCAGCGGGTTGGAGGAGATGTGGGCGATCAGGTGATCGGCGGCGATCAGGATCTTGCGCTCCTCGTCCCAGAAGACCGTGTCGGAGGGGCTGTGCCCGGGGCGGTGGATCGCCTGCAGGGCGCGGTCGCGGAAGGGCAGCAGCTGGCCGTCCTCGAGCGGATGCGTCACCTCGACGTGTGAGCCCCAGCCGCGGAAGCTGCGCGAGACGCTGCGCAGCGCCACCGTCACCTCCTCGGGGATGCCGTTGCGCAGCATCAGCTCGACCGCGAAGCGGTCCTCGGCCTCGGCGTCCTCCTCGAAGTTGGCGAGGCGCTCGCGGGCAATGCCGAGCGCCGCCACCTGCGCCCCGGAGCGCTGCACGACGATCTCGGCCAGGCCGAGGTGGTCGATGTGCTGGTGGGTGACGATCAGCAGCTCGAGATCTTCGATCGCGTGGCCGCGCTCGGCCAGCTGCGACTCGAGCTCGTCGAGCGCCTTGCCGGAGTTGGGGCCGGTGTCGACCAGGGTCAGCGGCTCGTCCTCGATCAGGTAGCAATTGACCCGCCCGACGACGAAGGGGGTGGGGATGCGCAGGCAGTGGATCCCGGCCAGGGCCGCCTGCTCCAGTGCGAGGCTCACGCCCGGATCAGCCCGAGCAGCTCGTCGCGCTTGGCCTCCATGTCCTCGTGCGAGACCAGCGACTCGAGGTTGAGCCGCAGCAGCGGCTCGGTGTTGGAGGGGCGCACGTTGAAGTGCCAGTCGTCGTAGTCGACCGAGATCCCGTCGAGGCGCGTCTGATTGCCGTCGGAGTAGCGCGCGGCGATCTCCTCCATCTTGCCGATCTGATCGCCGACCTCGGAGTTGATCTCGCCGGAGATGAAGTAGCGGGAGCGGAACTCGGCCATCAGCTCGGCCAGCGAGCGCCCCTCGACCGAGAGCAGCTCCAGCACCTGCAGGGCCGGGATCGTCCCCGAGTCGGCGCTCCAGAACTCGCGGAAGTAGTAGTGACCGGAGACCTCGCCGCCGAAGACTGCGTTCTCCTCGCGCATCCGCGTCTTGAAGAAGGCGTGGCCGACGCGCGAGAGCTCCGAGCGGCCGCCCTCGGCGGCGACCAGGTCGGGGACGGCGCGGCTGGAGCGCGGGTCGTAGAGGATCGTCGCGCCGGAATGCCTGGCGAGCGCCGCCCGCGCCAGCAGGGCGCAGATGAAGTCGCCGTCGCAGAACTCGCCGGTGCCGTCGATAAAGAAGCAGCGGTCGGCGTCGCCGTCCCAGGCGATGCCGAGGTCGGCGCCGGCCTCGCGCACGCGCTGCATGATCAGCGCCCGGTTCTCGGGCAGCAGCGGGTTGGGCTCGTGGTCGGGGAACTCGCCGTCGGGCTCGAAGTACATCTCCTCCAGATCGAGGCCGAGCCCGCGCAGTGTCGGCCCGACCATTGGCCCGGCCATGCCGTTGCCGCCATCGACCACGACCCTCATCGGCCTCACCTTCGCCGGCTCGATGAGGGAGAGGACGTGGGCGCGGTATTCGTCCCAGATGTCGACCTCCTCCAGCGAGCCGCCCCCCGGCGCCTGGCCGAGGCCCGCCTCGATCTCGCGCCGCACGTCGCCGATGCCGGCGTCGCCGGAGAGCGCCAGCGCCCCCTCACGCACCAGCTTGACGCCGGTGTAGGCCTTGGGATTGTGCGAGGCGGTGACCATCGCGCCCCCGTCGAGCTCGCGCGAGCCGACCAGGTAATAGAGCATCTCGGTGGCGACCATGCCCGCGTCGAGCACCGTCGCGCCCTCGAAGATCAGGCCGTCGCGCAGCTCCGCCGCCATCGAGGGCGCCGTCAGCCGCATGTCCCGGCCAAGCCCGACCCGCAGCTCGCTCGGCTGCTTGCCTCGCAGCCGCGCCAGCACGCGGGCGAAAGCGCGCCCGATTGCGTGCGCGGTGGTCTCGTCCATCTCCTCACCGTGCAGGCCACGGATGTCGTACGCCTTGAAAATCCCGGCAGGCGCAAGGGGCTCCCGCTCGCTCAAAATGCTCCCTTCAGCGTCTCATAGCTTTGCTCCAGCGTCTGCGGCATCACCCTGGTGTCGGCGATCACCGGCATGAAATTGGTGTCGCCGCCCCAGCGCGGGACGACGTGCATGTGGATGTGGTGCTCGACCCCGGCTCCGGCGACGCGGCCCTGGTTGAAGCCGACGTTGAAGCCGTGCGGGTCATAGACGTCCTCGAGCCGGTCCATCGCCTGCTGCGCGAGGCTCATCATCTCGGCAACGGTCTCCGCCGGCAGCTCCTGGATCCGTCCGATGTGCTCATACGGCGCCACCATCAGGTGGCCGTTGGTGTAGGGGAAGAGGTTGAGGATCACGAAGCCGCGCTCGCCGCGGTGGACGATCAGGTTCGCCTCGTCGTCATCCTCGGCCGGCTTGGCGCAGAAGATGCACCCCTCCTCGTTGTCCTTGGCTGCGTCCTTCACGTAGGCGAGGCGCCACGGCGCCCAGATCCGAAAGTTGGCCACTCGCGGCATCCTAAGCCGCCCCTGGACGCGGAAGCACGGACGCGAGATCGCCGGGTGTGATGAGTGCGTCTGTGCGGGAGCAGAGGAGGCGGCGCTCGATCAGAGCCAGCCACGCCTGCGGAAGTAGGCGACCATGCCGACCAGCAGCACGACCATCACCCCGCCGATCACCCAGAATGCGGTCAGGCTCTGCTCGCCCGGGACCCCCGAGTTCATGCCCCAGATGCTGGCGATCAGGGTCAGCGGCAGGACGATGACGCTGATCGAGGTGAGCACGCGGAGGATGTCGTTGACTCGGTGGGAGATCACCGACTCGTTGGTCTCCTCGAGCGCGACCACGACCTCCTTGTAGTTCTCGAGCATGTCCCAGATCCGCTCGTGGGCGTCAACGATGTCGTCGAAGTAGATCTCGAGGTCGAGGTCGGTCGCCAAGTAGCGCTGCTTGACCTTCTCCAGGTCGCGCAGCACCGGCCGCTGCGGGCGGATCACCTTGCGGAAGTTGATGATCTCCTGCTTGACGTTGGAGATGTCGCGCACGACTTCCTCCGAGCGTCCCTCGAAGATGTCGTCCTCGAGCGCGTCGAGCTTGTTGCCGATCTTGCGCAGCATCGGGAAGCAGTAGTCGAAGCTGTCGTCGACGAGGCGGTAGAGCAGGTAACCGGAGCCGCGCGAGAAGAGCTGCTCGCGCAGCTCCTCCTTGGAGCGGCAGCGCTCGAAGAGGTACTCGACGGGCTGCAGCGGCTGGTTGGGGATCGTGACCACGTAGCCCGGACCGACGAAGAGGTCGAGCTCGCCGGTGCCGAGCCGCCCTGCCGCCGGGTCGAAGACCGGGAAGTGGAGGACGATGAAGAGGTAGTCGTCGTAGACGTCGATCTTCGGTCGCTGGTTGCGCGAGAGCACGTCCTCGAGGTCGAGCGCGTGGAAGTCGAAGTTCTCCTCGAGCCAGGTGCGCTCCAGGGCGCCGGTGCGCTCGATGTTGACCCAGCGCAGGCCGGACCCGTCGATCTGCTCGACTCTGGGCGCCTGCGGCTCAGCCTGCGGCGCGGCGATGAGCTCGCGCCGAGCGCCCCGTCGCAGCCTGGGCTTCGGAAGGTTCGGCATCGTTGTGGCTCACCGTCTCGTCGAACATTGCCGCACAAGGTTAGCCATCGATCCAAGCTGGGCGCGAACGGGATTTCCCCTGGTATGGTTCGTGCTCGCATAACGCCACATCTAGAGGGGTGGAGGGACCTGGCCCGCAGAAGCCCCGGCAACCACCTCGGACCTCGGTTCGAGGCAGGTGCCAACTCCAGCAGGCGCGTTCGAAGGCCTGGAAGATGTGGGGGATGTCCGATCGGACCTCTGCCCCACAGGCGGAGGTTTTTTTGTTGGCGAAGGAAACGGAGATCGGATGTCAATCGAGAACCTGAGATGCAAGGAGTGCGGGGCGACCTACGAGCTTGGCGCGCATTTCGCCTGCGACAACTGCTTTGGGCCGCTGGAAGTCGCCTATGACTACTCGGCGCTCGACCCCGGCGAGACGAAGCGCAAGATTCAGGCCGGCTCACAGGGGATCTGGCGCTACGCCGACTTCCTGCCGTTCGAGCAGCGG
>CAZQET010000077.1:0-1989 GCA_964591825.1 uncultured Conexibacteraceae bacterium | reverse complement strand
CGACCGTGAAGTCGACGTGGCCCGGGGTGTCGATGATGTTGACCCGGTGGTCGTTCCACTCGCACGCGGTGGCCGCCGAGGTGATCGTGATGCCGCGCTCCTGCTCCTGCTCCATCCAGTCCATCGTCGCCGCGCCCTCGTGCACCTCGCCGAGCTTGTGCGTGCGCCCGGTGTAGAAGAGGATGCGCTCGGTCGTCGTCGTCTTGCCGGCGTCGATGTGAGCCATGATCCCGATGTTGCGGGTTCTGTCGAGGGCGTATCTGCGGGGCATGTGAGTGCGGTCGTCTCGGTGGCGGTCGGAGGTGATGGGCCCGGACACGAAAACGGGCCCAGTGGGCCCGGTCGTGACGTGGAATGTCGTCCCGGGGCTGCGTGTTATCGCGTGGAAGTCTCCATGGCTCGTGACCTCCCTGATGGCGAGCTGTGCGCGGTCGCGCGGGCTCGCCGGAGGCGGCGAGGGAATATAGCAGAGGAACCGCGGAGCGACCGGCCCGCCAAGGGGACCGAAACGGCCGCTACCAACGGTAGTGAGCGAAGGCCTTGTTGGCCTGCGCCATGCGGTAGATGTCGTCCTTGCGCTTGTACGCAGAGCCCTGCTGGGACTGCGCGTCGAGCAGCTCGTTCGCGAGCCGCTGGGCCATCGTCTTCTCGCGGCGCTGGCGGGCGAACTGGACGAGCCAGCGGACCGCGAGCGTGCGGGCGCGGCGCGCCGGCACCTCGACGGGCACCTGGTAGGTCGCGCCGCCGACGCGGCGGGAGCGCACCTCAAGCTGCGGCGTGAGCGCCTTGATCGACGCCTCGAGCTGCTCGACCGGGTCCTTGCCGGTGCGCTCGCCGATGATCGCGAGCGCGTCGTAGACGATCCGCTCGGCGGTCGACTTCTTGCCGTCGAGCATCACGCGGTTGACGACCTGCTGGACGAGACGGGAGCGGTGGATCGCGTCCGGCTCGATCGGCCGGATGGAGGCGGCTGCGCGACGGGGCATTACTTCGCCTTCACGCCGTACTGGGAGCGGGCCTTCTTGCGGTCGCTGACGCCGGCGGCGTCGAGCGTCCCGCGCACGACCTTGTAGCGCACGCCCGGCAGGTCCTTGACGCGGCCGCCGCGGACCAGCACGACCGAGTGCTCCTGAAGGTTGTGTCCCTCGCCCGGGATGTAGGTGGTGACCTCCATGCCGTTGGTCAGTCGCACACGGGCAATCTTGCGCAGGGCGGAGTTCGGCTTCTTCGGCGTCACCGTGGCGACACGGGTGCAGACGCCACGGCGCTGCGGCGCGGAGACCCGCTTCTTGTTCCCCTGGCCTGACTTGAGGCCTGGAGTCGCGGTCTTCTTCTTGGGACGCTTACGTCCCTTGCGTACGAGTTGATTGGTGTTCGGCACGGCGGCGGATAGTAGCGGGCTGTGGCTTCAGGGCAAGCGCCGCGCCGCAGATAAGCAGGAAGATCGCCCCGACCAGCTCCAGCCAAAACCCCGGCATGGGGTGGGCCTTGGCCTGGACGAAGCCGGTGAAGGTGGCGGTCGAACCGGCATCGGGAAGGTCGGCGATGAGGAAGAGGAGCAGCGCCGCGCCGCCGGTTGCCGCGATCGCGATCGCCGCCGGCCGGGAGCTGCCGCCCACCGCAATCAGGATCGCGGCGAAGGCGAAGAGGCCGAGCAGGAGGAAGGCGTAGTCGTGGCGGTCGGTGGCGCGCGAGACCTCGATCACGGCATCGCCCGCCCGGTACTCGAAGGTGTCGGCGAAGGCGGAGGCGATTAGCATCAGCGCTCCGAACAGGCCGAGGACCGGGGCGGCGAGGCGTTTCACGCGCGGCCCTCCGCCGGCGAGCTCGTACCCTTGCGCTTCGGCTGAGGGCTGTTCAGGGCGCCCCGGTCGCGGCGCGGGCGCCGTGAGGGTCGCGGCCGAGAGCGCCGGGCCCGCTGCCGTGCCGGCTGCCGACCGAGTGAGAGGGCGAGTCCGCCCAGCGCGATCGCCGCCGCCGCGGCGAGCT
>CAZQET010000076.1:0-6860 GCA_964591825.1 uncultured Conexibacteraceae bacterium | reverse complement strand
TTCAACGCGCTGGCCGAGGCCGGGATCAACGTCGACGTGATCATCCAGAACGAGCCGGTGGGCGAGGACGAGCTCGCCGACCTCTCCTTCACGATCGACAGCTCCGAGCTGACCGCGGCCACCGACGCCCTCGAGGCGCTCGGGCCGGTGAGCGAGAGCATTCGCACCGACGACCGCATCGGCAAGGTCTCGATCATCGGCGCCGGTATGCGCTCGCACCCCGGGGTCGCCGCCAGGGTCTTCGAGGTCCTCGGCCGCGAGGAGATCAACATCGAGATGATCTCCACCTCGCCGATCAAGATCTCCTGCGTCATCTCCGCCGAGGCGGTCCCCACCGCGGTGCGGGCGCTGCACGATGCCTTCGAGCTGGGGGCCGGCGAGGTTCGCCCCGAAGAAGCGGCCGGATCCGAGCACCACCCCACGGTCTCCTCGTGAGCGGCTACCGGGTCGGGGTCCTGGGCGCGACCGGCGCCGTAGGCTCGACCATCCTCGAGGTCCTCGCCGAGCGTGACTTCCCCGCCTCGGAGGTGGTGCCCTTCGCCTCGGAGCGCTCGGCCGGGCGCGAGATCGAGTGGAACGGCGCGACCCTCACCTGTCGCGCCCTCGGACCCGAGACAATCGAGGGGCTGGACGTCGTCCTCTCCTCAGCCGGCGGCAAGGTCAGCGCCGAGTGGGCGCCGAAGCTGGTCGAGGCCGGCGCCGTGGTCGTCGACAACACCAGTTACTGGCGCATGTACGAGAACGTCCCGCTGGTCGTCGCCGGGGTCAATCCCGAGGCGGCGGACGGCCACGAGGGCATCGTCGCCAACCCCAACTGCACGACGATGGTGGCGATGATGGCGCTGGCGCCGATCCATCGCGCGGCCGGCCTCGAGCGCATCGTCGTCTCCAGCTACCAGGCGGTCTCGGGCACCGGGCAGCGGGCGATCGAGGAGCTGCTCGCCCAGTCGCGGGCGATCCTCGCCGGTGAGGAGTCGCCGGCGCCCGCGGTCTACCCGCACCAGATCGCCTTCAACGTGCTGCCCCAGGTCGAGGTCTTCGAGGACGGCGACGACTACACAACCGAGGAGCGCAAGGTGATGGCCGAGACGCGCAAGATCCTCGGCGTCGGCGAGGAGCTTTCGATCTCCGCGACGTGCGCTCGCGTGCCGGTCCTCAGCGGCCACTCCGAGTCGGTCAACGTGCGCACCGCGACGGACCTCTCGCCGGACGATTGCCGGGCTCTCCTCGCGGAGGCGCCTGGGGTGATCGTCGTCGACGACCCGGCCGGCGGCCGCTACCCGCTGGCGATCGACGCCGCCGGTCGCGACGAGATCCTGGTCGGCCGGGTGCGCCGCGACCCCGGTGAGGAGCGCACCCTCAACCTCTGGGTCGCCGGCGACAACCTGCGCAAGGGCGCCGCGACCAACGCCGTACAGGTTGCCGAGCTGCTAATCGAGCGGAACCTGCTGAGCAGCAGCGAATAGCCTCGCATGGACGTCGGCTTCGGCGACGCGGTGCTGATCTTTGGTGGGCTGCTGACTGTCGTCGCGGCGCTCTCGGGGGTGATGCGGGGGACGGTGCTCTCGGCCTCGGTGCTCTCGGTGGCACTGGGGGTTCTGCTGGCGGCGGTCGGCGCCGTTGAAGTCGACGCCACCTCAGGGGCGATCGTCGAGCTGATCGAGCTGGCGCTGATCCTCACCCTCTTCTCCGATGGGATGTTCGTCGAGCGCGAGCTGCTTGCCCGCCACTGGAGTCCGGTGGCGCGGGCGCTCGTGATCGCGATGCCGATCACGATGGGCCTGCTCGGCCTGGCGGCGAAGCTGCTCTTCCCCGGTCTGACCTGGGCCGAGGCGCTGCTGCTCGGCGCCGTGCTCTCGCCGACCGACCCGGTGGTCACCTCCGCCGTCGTCACCTCGCGGATCGTTCCCGCCTCGGTGCGCCACACGCTCAACCTCGAGTCCGGGCTCAACGACGGGCTCGCCCTACCGTTTGTCCTCTTCTTCCTCGTCCTGGCGACCCCCGGGGGCAGTCCCGGCGGCGAAGCGGCCAAGCTGCTCGGCGAAGCCGCGTTCGGCGGGCTCGTCGGGGTCGGCCTCGGCGTGCTCGGCGGCCGCCTCCACCGTCACCTTCCCGGCGGCGGCCTCACCGCTCGCTACGAGGGCATCTACGCGGTCGGCATAGCGCTCTTCGCCTTCGGCATCGCCGAGGTGACGATCGGCAACGGGCTGATCGCCGCCTTTGCCTGCGGCATCGCGATGGGCGCCAGCGAGCGCGAGGTGCCGCAGGGCTTCGTCGAGTTCGCCGAGAACGCCAGCGCCATCCTGCAGGTGCTCACCTTCTTCGTCTTCGGCGCCCTGATCGTCGCCACCGGCTTCCACCACAGCGTCCCTCCCCTCGTGCTCTTCGTCGTCTTCGCGCTCCTCGTCGCGCGTCCCGCGGCGGTGCTGCTCTCCTTTCTCAACACCGGCATCCCACGTCCGCAGAAGCTCTTCATGGCCTGGTTCGGCCCCAAGGGCGTCGCCTCGATGCTCTTCGCCCTCTTCGTGCTCAAGTCCAACGTCGACGACCACACCCTGATCTTCGACATTGCCGCGATCGCGATCGTCACCTCGATCGTCGCCCACGGCCTCACCGACACGGTCGGCGCCCAGTGGCTCGCCCGCCGCGTCGGCCTCGACGGGCCTCGCTGAGCGCTTCCGCTACAGCGCATCTGCTGGAACGTATTGTCTGCTACTCTGGCACTGAATGAAGGCATGGGAGGAAGCCAGGATCAGTCGCCTTGAGGATCGTGTCGAGCGCATCGAACGCAAGGAATGGGAGCGCCGAGACTTAACCTTCCTCTTGATCATGCGCGCCCTCACCGCCACCGCGGCGATTCTCAGCATCGCCTCGATGGTGCTCAGCTTCGTCCACACCCACTAGGACAGGGCCACTCGGATCTAGACGCTCTCGTCCAGGCGGACGAACGGGATCAGGCAGGAACTGCAGCGAGCCGCTCTTCCACCCACTGCGTGGAGGCGATGTGCTTGCTCATGCCCAGCTCCTTCGGCGAGGCGCCGAGCGCGAGCGAGACGAACTGGGGAAGGTGCAGCACGGCGAGGCCGAGGTCTCGATTGACGATCTTCGCCGCCTCGGGTTGCTGCATGTCGAGGTTGAGGTGGCAGAGCGGGCAGGGGGTGACGAGGCAGTCGGCGCCGGCGTCGATCGCGTCGCCGACGTGGGTGCCGGCCTGGCGCAGCGAGGTGTCGCGGTTCATCGTGATCACCGGGAAGCCGCAGCACTTGCGGGCGCCGTCGTACTCGACCACCTCGCCGCCGAGGGCCTCGATCACCTTCTCCAGATAGAGGTCGCGCTCGGGGAACTCCTCATAGCCGAGCCGCTCCTTGGGCCGCACCACGTAGCAGCCGTAGAAGGGTCCGACGCGCAGGCCGCTGAGCGGGCGCGTCACCTTCTCGGCGAGGCGGTCGAGGCCGTAATCCTCGACCAACAGCCAGAGGAAGTTCTTGTTGGTGAAGCCGTCCTTGCCCTTCTCGTAGGCGAGGCCCTGGCCGCTGAGCACCTCGTTGATGTGGGCGCGGTAGGAGGAGTCGGCGTCGAGCCGCTGCTGGCACTCCGACTGCGCGCCCTGGCAGGTCGAGCAGATGTTCATCATCGAGAGGCCGGTCTGCTGGGCGAGGGCGAAGGTGCGGGCGTTGAGCGTGTCGGCGAGCTCCTGGTTGTGCTCGGCGATCACGCCGGCGCCACAGCAGTTGGCGCGGTCGAGTTCGACCAGCTCGATGCCGAGCTTCTCGGCGGCGATCGCCATCGAGCCGTGTAGCTCGGGGGTGAAGCCGCGCGAGACGCAGCCGGGCCAGTAGGCGACCTTGATCTGACCGTCGTTCATCACGACTCCTCCTTCGTATCCGCGGCTGCCTCTGCCGCAATCGCCCCGTCCGTCATCTCGTCGGGCTCGGGTTCGACGAAGTCCTCGTCCTCGCCCTTGATGTAGAGGTTGAATTCCTCGCGGTGCTGCTCGGCGTGCTCGAAGATCGCCTTGACGTCATCCTGGGCACCGCCGGGAAGCTTGTGGTGGGGCGCGACCCACTTGGTCCGCACCTTGCCGGTCTTGATCGTGCGAAAGATCGTCGGCAGGGCGCC
Source organism: uncultured Conexibacteraceae bacterium (assembly GCA_964591825.1). Lineage (GTDB taxonomy): Bacteria > Actinomycetota > Thermoleophilia > Solirubrobacterales > 70-9 > VRUE01. Next base: position 2,741 of record CAZQET010000076.1, on the reverse strand, counting down.
GAGGACTTCCTTGATCGCCCGTTTGCTCGGTTTGAGCTTGCCTTTGATGCCGTAGGCGAACGACTCTTTCGGCAGCGCGACCTCGTCGAGCGTCCCCTTCTTCTCGATGATTTTCACGAACGCCATCTCGTGGTGGTGGCCGCTGTTGGGGTCCTCGATGCCCTCCTCGCTGGCTTTACGGCGCAGGCGCATGATCTGGTCCATCGGCGCGACGCCCTTCGGGCAGGCGTCGATGCAGCTGAAGCAGTGGGTGCAGTCGTAGATCCCGTGCGGATCGTGGGCGAGGTCGTGGAGGCGCTCCTTGGTCTCGGCGTCGCGCGGGTCGCCGACGAAGCGGTATGCCTTGGCCAACGCGGCCGGGCCGATGAAGTCGGGGTCGGCCTCCATCGAGAGGCAGGAGGAGACGCAGGCGCCGCACTGGATGCAGGCCATCGACTGGGTGATGTCGATCATCGACTCCGGCTCGACCACGTACTCGCGCTCGGGCGCCTCGCCGTGCGGGAGGAGCCAGGGAGTGATGCGGCGGATCTTGGTCCAGTGCGTCGACTCCATGTCGGTGATCAGGTCCTTGATCACGGGCATGTTCCCCATCGGCTCTATGACAATCGGGACATCCTCCTCTCCCGCCTGGCCGCGCTCATCATGACCGGCGATCTCGCGGCCAGGCTCCCGCGTCCGGGTGCCCCTTGCATCACCTTGGGCGAACTTGTTGGCCAACTCTTGAGCCTCACCGACTTGGGTCTTGCAGCCGAGGCCGGACTGGCCGTTGATCTTCATTCCGCAGGAGCCACAGATCGCGGCGCGGCAGGAGCAGCGGACCGAGAGCGAGCCGTCGTCGCGGTCTTTGGCCTGCAGCAGGCCGTCGAGAACCGAGAGCGAGGGGTCGAGCTCGACCTTGAACTCCTCCCAATAGGCTCCCTCGCCGCTCTCCGGCTGGTAGCGGCGGACTTTCAGGGTGTACTCAGCCATCGTCCTAGTACTTCCTCTCTTCGGGTTCCCACTGGGTGATCGTCACCTCGGAGTAGGAGATCTCGGGACCGTCTTCGTTCAGCTGCAGGTCGATGTGCTTCAGCCACTCCTCATCATTGCGCTCCGGGAAGTCCGTCCTGTACTGGGCGCCGCGGCTCTCCTTGCGCTCGAGCGCGGCCACGCAGGTGCACTCGGCGTTGTCGAGCATGTAGCCGAGCTCGATTGCGGCCAGCAGATCCTGGTTGAAGACCGAGCCCTTGTCGTCGATGTAGGCGCTCTTCGCCTCCCCCTTCAGCTGTCGCACCGTCTCAAGCGCCTCCTGGATGCCGGTCTCGTCGCGGAAGACGGCGACCTTTGCGTCCATCGTCGTGCCCAGCTCCAGCTTGATCTCCGAGACGCGACGCCCCGAGCCCTTCTCGCGGGCGGAGATCGCGTCGATCGTCGCCTGCTCCGCCTCGAGCACCTCTTTCGAGGGCCGCGAGCCATCGGTGCGCTTGGCGCGGGCAGCGGCGTCGACGCCAGAGCGGCGGCCGAAGATCAGCGTGTCGAGCAGCGAGTTGGCGCCGAGCCGGTTGCCGCCGTGGACCGAGACGCAAGCGGTCTCGCCGGCGGCGTAGAGGCCGGGGATGTCGGTGCGGCCGTCGACGTCGGTCTTGACCCCGCCCATCGTGTAGTGGTTGCCGGGCTTGATCCGGATCGGTTCGCGGGTGATGTCGACGCCGGCGAAGTCCTTGCCTACGAGGACGATCTCGCGCAGCGCCTCGTGCACGCGCTTCTTCGGCACGACGGTGATGTCGAGGGCGACGGTGCCGTCCTCGAAGCCGCGCCCCTCGTTGATCTCGGTCTGCTCGGCCCGGGAGACGACATCGCGCGAGGCCAGCTCCATCTTGTTCGGCGCGTACTTCTCCATGAAGCGTTCGCCGTTGCGGTTGAGCAGGTGGGCGCCCTCGCCACGAGCGCCCTCGGTGATCAGGAAGCCCTTGCCCGCCAGCGTGGTCGGGTGGTACTGGATCATCTCCATGTCCATCAGCTTCGCCCCGGCCCGATAGGCCATCGCGATGCCGTCGCCGGTGCAGATCAGCGCATTGGTGGTCGGCTTCCAGACCTGGCCGTTGCCGCCGCAGGCGAGGATCACCGACTTTGCCTCAAACAGCTCCATCGAGCCGTCGGCGACGTTGCGGGTGACGACGCCGCAGCACTCGCCCTGCTCATCGAGGGCGAGGGCGGTGCAGAACCACTCCTCGTAGCGGGCGACCGAGTCGGAGTGCTTCATCAGCTGCTCGTAGAGAACGTGCATGATCGCCTGGCCGGTGATGTCGGCGACGTAGTAGGTGCGGGCGGCGGAGGCGCCGCCGAAGGCGCGGGTCCCGAGCCTGCCTTCCTCGTTGCGGTGGAAGGTGACGCCGAGATGCTCGAGGTGGAGGATCTCCTCCGGCGCCTCGCGGCACATGATTTCGACCGCGTCCTGGTCGCTCAGGTAGTCGGAGCCCTTGATCGTGTCGAAGGCGTGCGACTCCCAGGAGTCGCCGGGGTTGAGGGCCGCGTTGATCCCGCCCTGGGCGGCGTTGGAGTGCGAGCGCACCGGGTGGACCTTGCTGACGATCCCGACCGAGACGCCCTCCTCGGCTGCCGCCAGGGCGGCCCTCTGCCCGGCCAGGCCGGCACCGATCACTAGGACATCGTGGGTTGGCACGGGCGCCGATCCTATAGATGGGAAATCCGACGGCGCGGTCGGGATTTCGAGAGGCAGCCCGTACCATTGGTGCATGCTC
>CAZQET010000075.1:0-10293 GCA_964591825.1 uncultured Conexibacteraceae bacterium | reverse complement strand
CTGGTTCCGGGCAACCCGGCCTTGGTCAACGTGAATCAGACACTTTCCCTGCAGGCCGATCCACCCAACGGCAACTCGCTCGGGTGCGGAGCCACTTACAACTACACGGCGACGTACGACCTCTTGCCCCTGCCGTTGTTCATCCGCTAGACGATCGACTGGCTATGGCAGGTCCGTTGGGGTCCCGGCGCTCGCGCGTCGGGACCCCGTCTCAGCATCATCCCGACGCTGAAGGCTCCCTCAGCCGCTCGCCGATTTCTTGGCCGCGGGCGGCGGTAGTGGCGGCAGGGCGCCGGCGTTGTATTCGGCGTATTGGAGGAAGTTGGAGCGGCGTACCTTGAGGCGCAGGGTGTTGGTCGTGCGCGGGTAGAGGTTGAGGTCGTAGGGGTTTTCGCCCTGGCCGAAGCCCTGGTAGTAGACGAGCATTTGCACGCGAGGGCGTTTCGCGGTCCAGGCGATCAGCCGCTTGGCGAAGCGGGGGTCGTCTTCGCCAGAGACCGCCCACTCGGTGAGCGAGAAGGGCTTGCGCCGCCAGCGCTTGGCTGCGTAGAAGCGCTGCAGGTCTCTCCAGGCCGGGTATTCGGAGTAGAAGTCGGTGCCGACCCAGTCGACCCAGCGGGCGCCGGGCCAGTAGTCGCCGGGGAAGTTGCCCTTCACCCGTGGCGAGCCAGCGGGCAGCGGGCTCCAAACGATGCTCACCGGCGCCGGCGGGAGCGCCGCGGGTGGCGGCCCCTTGGTGCGGTTGATCGGTGGCAGGCCGGCTTCGGCCAGGGTCGCGTTTACCTCTTCGAGGGTGCCGGCGCCGCGCACGATCGTCGAGATCCGGCGGAAGGCCTGCTTGTACCAGTAGGCGGTGTGTTCGCTGTCCTTCGGAGTCCCGTCGCAGTTGAAGGCCGACCAGGCGTTGAGGCAGCGGTTCGGCTCGCCCAGGGGCCGGATATAGGCCGGCAGGCCGTGCTTGAAGAAGAAGTCGTTGACCTGCAGCAGGTAGTCGTCGCCGGCGCCGAGCGCGATCTGCTCGGGCGTGATCAGCTCCGAAAGGGTCTGATCGTCGGTGGTGGCGATGTGCAGGATCGGCCGGGTCGAGGTTTCCCGCCAGCGTTCGAACGCGGCGTTGAGGCTGTTGCCCCAGGGGTGGAACGTCTCGAGCAGGGCCGGATGCTTGGCCAGCAGGGTCGAGAATCGTTCGAAGTCCTGGGTCGTCCCCTGGTCGCTGACGCCGAAGAGCACGTCGGGCTTGGGTGGAACGAGGGTGAGGGCCGCGGCCCTGCCCGCGCCAATCAGGCAGAAGGCGATCAGCGCCAGCGCCGCGCTTCTCCTAGGAACCCTCCAGGACATCGATCATCCTCCTTGGCTCGACTCCGAGCGCTTCGGCATCGGCCGTGCCGCGCTCGCTGACCATCGGAACCTCCATCAGCTCCGCCTCCTCCCAGGTAGCGAACACGGACTCGCCGAAGACGGAGCGGGTCGCGATCAGCCCTGCACGAACCATTGCGAGCGGCAGGTGGACGAGCGGCCGCGGCCGGCCGGCCACGCGGCTGACCAGATCCGACATCTCGTCGTAGCTGAGCATCTCGGGGCCGGCCAGCTCGTGGCGGGCGTCCTCCTCACGCGCCAGGGCGGCGACAGTGCAGCGGGCCGCGTCCGCCGCCCAGATCGGCTGGAACCTCGCCTGCCCGCCCCCCGAGACCGGCAGGACCGGCAGGAACGAGAAGCGCTGCAGCAGCGTCACCCACGGGTCGGAGCGGTCGTAGACGATCGACGGAGCGAAGATCGTCGTTCGCAGGGGAGAGGACCGGACGGCGCGCTCGGCCAGCCACTTGGCGCGGAAAAAGCGAGTGCGCTGCGCCGTCGCAGCGTTGAGGGCGCTGAAGAAGACGAAGCGCCGCACGCCGCTGCGCTCGGCGGCGCGCAGCAATCGCACGGTCGCCAGCCCGTTGAGCTCCTCGATCCTGTGCGGCGGCTGGTCGCGGATCGTCGCCGCCAGATGAACCACGGTGTCGACGCCGCGCAGCGCCTGGCGGACCAGATAGGGGTCCGACATCTCGCCGAGATCGCCGAGCGCGATCTGCACGTCGACCCGGCGCTCGCCCAGCCGCCGCGGCTCGCGAACCAGGCAGCGCACGTCGTCGCCTCGCTCGAGCAATAGCGGCAGCAGCCGCGACCCAACGCTTCCGGTTGCCCCCGTCAGCAGCAGCATCGTTCGAGCGATGCTAGCCGCCTCGAGAGCACCGGAGGGCGGGCGGCGCCGCGCAATCCGTAAAATGTGCGCTCGCGCTTTGGCGGGGGCCGCAAGCCCCCGGCTGTACCGCAAACGACCCAGGAGAAAGCATCGAATGACCTACGTCATCGCCGAGCCGTGCATTGGCCAGAAGGACAACTCGTGCGTCGAGGTCTGTCCCGTCGACTGCATCCACCCGACGCCTGATGAGCCCGACTACGACTCGGTCGAGATGCTCTACATCGATCCCGACGAGTGCATTGACTGCGACGCTTGCGTCGAGGCCTGTCCGGTTGACGCCTGCTTCGCCGAGGACCAGCTCCCCGCCGAGTGGGCCAAGTACGCCGAGATCAACGCCAACTACTACAAGAGCAAGAGCACGGCCTGAGGCTTGTTGTCTTTGCTTTAAAGGCGCTCTGAAGCGCTGGGGACGCCCGGCAGTCGGGATAGCCAGTCCATGTCGCCAAGTCATAGCGCTATAATGCGCGAATGGCTGCCGAGACCGCCACGATCCGGGTGACCCGCGAGACCCGCGACCTCCTTGCCCATCAGGCAGGTGAGCGCGGCGTTTCCCTATCGGCGATGCTGGCCGACCTCGCTCACGACTTCGCTCGTGAGGAGATCTTCCGCGCCGAGCGAGATGCCACGCGGGCGGACGCCAGTGCTGCCGCGGTGAAGGTCGAGGACCGCGAGTGGGAGGCGACCCTCGGCGATGGCGCCGACTGAGCCCCGGCGCGGCGAGATCTGGCTCGCCTCGCTCGGTGCCGCACGGAAAGGGGAGCCCGGCAAGAATCGCCCCGCGATCGTGATCTCGGTCGATGAGATCTCCACGGGGTTGGAGGATGAGTTGATCGTCGTCGTCCCGCTGTCCAGCTCTCGGGTGGCTTCTCCGCTTCGTCCGGAGATATCCCCAGGCGAAGGCGTCGAGCGCCTCAGCGCTGCTGTTTGCCGGGGGGTCAGGGCTGTGGCTCGCAAGCGCCTGCTTCGGCGGATCGGCGAGGCGAAGCCCGACACCCTTCGTGAAGTCGAGCGGGCGCTGGGAATGATCCTCGGGATCGACGACAGCGAGAGATCTCGCTAGTTTCCCGGCGTGGCGCCGCCGGGGCGAAACGAGCCATGTTGGTGCGGCTCAGGACTCAAGTGCAAGCGCTGCTGTGCCTGAGAGCCGCGGCGCTCGCGGCTGCCGCTTTGTTGCGAATTGGTGTTTTGAGGATGGTATTCGGCCGTTCTTTGGGCCACTTCGCAGCATGGACAGCCTGGGCGTTGTCACCCGTGGCCATGCTTCTCGCGGTGCACTAATCCTGAGCCACTAACATCGGTCTTGCGTTGGGTACCCGCCGTTTGGGGTCGTCAGCACTGACGCTCCAGGTGGGCCCGATGCTTGCTCGATGGACTGGGAGGGCGGCTCTTCGGGGCCGCCCTCCCGGCTGATGTGGGCCGCCGCGCCGCCGGCCGGCTCAGATTTCGCCGACGGCGAGCCGCTCGCCCGGCGGCCGGCCGGATCGGCTTCGCTCGAACCCCATTGCGGCCACGACCGTCGAGGTGCCGGGTTCATCCGAAGCGACCAGGCGGGCAGCAGATCGTGACTCGATCTCCTCGATGCGGGCGTAGGAGGCGGCCTGCTCGTCTGCGACCTCGCGGCGCCCCTGCTCGTCGAGGCTGACCGAGCGCCAGCTCATCCAGATGTCATCGTCGTGGTCCATCCTGCCGGCCCGCAGGGATGACAGGCCCTCGGCCATGATTGCCTGCAGGATCAGGGCGGCGAACTCGCGTTTCGTCTCGGGCGGCAGCTCGCGCGCCTCCTCGTCGCTGACGAAGGGACGAGCGATCGCGCGGTAGAAGTGCTCGGTGGCGCCGCGCCGCTGCTCGGTGCCGACGAACTCGATGCAGCCCGAGTCGAAGAGCTCCTTGACGTGGTGGCCCACCTTGCTCACCCCCTCGCCGATGATCTTGGCGATTTCGTTGGGGCTCGCCGTGCCTTCGTTGAGGATGGCGAGCGCGTCGATCCTGATTCGGTGACCGACGGCGTAGGCCACCGCCTCCTCGATGCTTCTCTTCTGCCCCTTTGCGGTCGTCGCCAAGGCCGATCCCTCCAGTCAAGAGCCGTTCGATTGCTAAGGCGGGCCGGAGGATAAGCAAGTTTCTCTGATTGGGGGGAAGCCACACAGCTAGATCGCAATACTTAAATTTTTCTTAGTATTTCGCCCCGATCCGGGCCAGCCGGAAGGCAGGCAACCTGAAGGGGGTGAATGGGATGACGATCAGCGAGATCAGCGCGGTGATGCCGAGCGTGCACGTGTTCAAGCACAACTAGCCGCGACTGATCGGGTCGGCCACCGGCAGCGCCGGGGCCGACCCGGTCGACTCCCTACTGGACGACGGGGAGCGGAGTGCCGCTGACCGGCGGCGGTTCGGCTGTTGCCGGGACCGCCTGCAGTACCGGCAGCTCCTGCGGGGTGGCGGCGACGATGCCGCGAGCTGCCTGGCGGATGGTCTGCGATGCAGGCGAGTCCGGCTCGGCGGTGACCAGCGGGGTGCCGGCGTCGGCGTGCTCGCGCAGCGCCTCGGAGAGCGGCACCTTGCCCAGCAGTGGGATGTCGAGCTCGTCGGCCAGCAGCTGCCCTCCGCCCTCGCCGAAGATCGTGAAGCGATCGCCATCCGGCGTGGTGAAGCCGGACATGTTCTCGATCGCGCCGAGCAGCTCGAGGTCGAACTTGGCCGCCATGTCGGCGGCCCGCTTGGCGACGGTCTGCGCCGCCGGCTGCGGCGTGGTGACGAGCACGAACTTGGCCTGCGGCAAAAGCTGGGCCAGCGTCATCGAGACGTCGCCGGTTCCCGGCGGCAGGTCGAGCAGCAGGTACTCGAGCTCGCCCCAGGCGACGTCCTCAAGGAACTGCTGGATCGCCTTGTGAAGCATCGGTCCGCGCCAGACGACGGCCGAGTTCTCCTCGACGAAGAAGCCGATCGACATCACCTTGACGCCGCCGGCCGCCTCCAGCGGCAGGATCTTGCGCTCGGCGTTGACCTCGGGCTTGCTGTTGACGCCGAGCATGCGCGGAATCGAGTAGCCGTAGACGTCGCAGTCCAGGGCGCCCGCCGGGCGCCCTTCGGCCGTCAGGGCCGCCGCGAGGTTGGCGGTCATCGTCGACTTGCCGACGCCGCCCTTGCCCGAGGCGACGCAGATCACGTTCTTGACCTTCGCCAGGGCTCCGGCCGGCAGCTTGCCGCGGCCGAGTGTCTGCTGCAGATTCGATTTCTCCTCGTCGGAGAGGACGTCGAAGCCGACCGCGACCTCGGTCACCCCCTCGAGCTCGGAGACCTGCTGGGCGACCGCCTGTTCGAAGTGGGAGCGAATCGGGCAGCCGGCCGTGGTCAGAGAGACGACGACCTCGACGCGGCCGCCCTCCTTGACGTCGATCGAGCGGACCATCCCCAGCTCGACGATTGAGCGGCGCAGCTCGGGATCGATCACGGCGCGCAGCTTCTCGGTTATCTGATCCTGCGTTGGAAGTGGCATTGAGGCCATTCTCGCAAAGGCGCGATGGCAGCAGGGGGGAGAGATTCGCCGCGCCCGCCCTTAGTAGCCCACATGTTGTCGAGCGAAGGAGGGGCCATGTCGGGCACGCGAGGCGGTTTCGGTCGCATTCTGGCGATGGGGGTGGCGCTGGCGCTGGCGTTGCTGCTGCTGGCGGCAAAGGAGGCGAGCGCTGGCAAGTACTCGGTGGCCCAGTGTGGCTGGCACGTCGGCGCCGACGCCGGCTGGGCCGACTCCACCGGCGGCGCCAAGTTCAGGTCCGACTCCTTCTGCGCCACCTCTCCGGAAGCAGATCCCTTCGACGGTGCGCACCTGAAGAGCTTCACCCGCGACGGCCAGGGCACGGTCTCCGGCACGCGCTACGCGCGCTGGCGCTGGCAGGCGCCGGCCGGGACCGGCATCACCCGGGTCAGCGGCAGCTGGTGGCACGCCCTGCACGACGGCATCGAGCAGCGCATCGGCACGGCCACCTGGAACGGTGGCTTCGACCCCTTCGCGACGGCCTCAACCACCGACACGACGCCGCGCGGCTTCGTCGCCGGCTTCTCGCCGGCTCAGCCGGCGCTCGAGGACCGGCTGCTCTGCGCTCGCATCGAGAGCAAGTGGTGCAGCCTCGACCCCGGCTCGTGGTCGGCGGTGCGAGCGCTGACGATCACGATCGAGGACGACTACGGCCCCGGCTCCTCCGTCGGCGGGGACATGCTCGCGGGCGGTTGGCTGCGCGCTGACCGCAAGCTCGACTATCGCGCCACGGATACCGGCGCGGGCCTGAAGCGAACCGAAGCGCTGATCGACGGCATTCCCGTGCTCGGTCACGACCATCCGTGCAACGCCGCAACGATCGAGGGCGAGCTGCGGGCGACGACGATGCAGCCCTGCCCGAGCGAACGGGTTGGCTACTACCCGATCCACACCAACACCTTCTCCGATGGGCCGCACACGGTCGGCCACTGTGCCACCGACTTCGCCGGCAACGTCAGCTGCCTACCGCCCCAGCCGATCCTGATCGACAACAACCCCCCGGCCCACCCGCGCGAACTGGCGCTCTCCGGCGGCGATGGCTGGCATCGCCTCAACGACTTCGATCCCATCTGGGTCAACCCGGACCAGGGCCCGGCGAGCCCGATCGGCGGCGCATCCTGGCGAATCACGGGCACCGCCGGCTACGACGGCGGTGCCAAGTTCGTCGCCGGCCACGACCTGCACGCGCTGCAGGACCTCTTCGTCCCGCGCGCGGGCAGCTACACGCTGAGCGTTTGGCTGCGCGACGAGGCGGGCAACGAGTCCGCGTCCTCGGCGGCTTCCCTCCAGCTGCGTTTCGACGACGTGCCCCCAGGCGTCGCCTTCGAACCGGCTGCCGCCGGGGGCGCGGTGCCGGCCCAGATCGTCGCCCGGATCGCCGACGCCCATTCGGGGCCGGCGAGCGGCGAGATCCACTACCGGCGCCTGGGCAGCGACCAGTGGACCGAGCTGCCGGCGAAGCTCCAGCCCGGCGACTCCGCCGAAACCGCCGAGCTGATCGCCCGCGTGCCCACCGACCTCGGTCCCGGCACCTACGTGTTCCGCGCCGACGCGATCGACGGAGCGGGCAACGCGGCAACTACCACCCGTCGTGCCGACGGCACCGAGATGACCGTGCGCAAGACCGCCTCGGACCCCATGCTCGGCTTGAAGCGGGGTGAGCCGGTGCGGGGCAACGCGAGGATCTTCGCCCGGCTGCGCTCCGCTCGTCGTCGCGGGACCGAGCTGACCGTGCCCTTCGGCAGGGGCGCCCTCCTCAGCGGGCGGCTGCTCGATGCCGATGGCACCGGTCTGGGCGGCCGCTCCCTGCGGGTCGTCTCGCGCCCCTCACGCGGAGCGCTCGGCAGGGTGAGCGTCGACCGCGTGGAGACCGAGCCGCACGGCGTCTTCTCGCTGCGCCTCCCGTCGGGGACCTCGCGGCGGATCACGGTGGCCTTCCCCGGCGACGCCGGGCTCGAGCCGGCCGAGCGCGGCCCGCTGACCCTGCGGGTGCGCAGCGGCGTCGAGCTGCATGCCTCACCGCGGCGGCTGCGGACCGGCGCCAGGGTCCGCTTCACCGGCCGGGTGCGTGGGCTGGGGGCACCCATGCCACGGCGCGGCAAGCTGGTCGCCATCCAGTACTACGAGTCGGCTGCCCGGCGCTGGCGCCCGATCCTGGTCACCCGCACCGACCACGGCGGCCGCTTTCATGCCTCCTACCGGTTTCGCTACATCACGGGCTCGGCGCGCATCCGCATTCGGGCGGCGGTCCTGCCGGAGGAGCGCTGGCCCTACGCGCCCGGCGCCTCGCATCCTGTCCTCGTCCAGGTCAGTGGCTGAACCGCCGGTGAGCCCAGATGGCAAGACGCCCGTGGCATGTCGGCCCATCGGCTAGGGTTGTCGCCCATGTCGCAGGCAACCGTCCACACCAGTGCCGGAGAGATCGTGATCGAGCTGCACGACGAGGACGCGCCGAAGACGGTCGAGAACTTCCGCAAGCTCGCCGCCGATGGCTTCTACGATGAGCTGATCTTCCACCGCGTGATCCCCGACTTCATGATCCAGGGCGGTTGCCCCGAAGGGACCGGCCGTGGCGGTCCGGGCTACACGTTCGAGGACGAGATCAACGAGAACAAGGTGGTGCGCGGGGCGCTGGCGATGGCCAACGCGGGGCCGAACACCAACGGCTCTCAGTTCTTCATCGTCACCACCGCATCGGCGCCCTGGCTCGATGGCAAGCACACCGTCTTCGGTCGGGTCGTCGACGGCATGGACGCCGTCGACGCGATCGAGTCGACCGAGACCGACGCCGCCGATCGGCCGCTCGCAGAGCAGAAGATCGAGCGCGTCGAGCTGTCCGAGTAGCTCCGGGCCTAGTCCGATTCGCTCTCGTCGCGCAGCCGCGACCAGAAACCGACCCAGATCCGCTCGGCTTCGATTCCGGCTTTCAGCGAGATGCGCGGTCCCTCGAGCATCGTCTTCGCCGCGCTCTCCTCGAATGCTTCGTACTCGGCTAGCTGCGCCTCGTGCGCTGGTACCTGCGCTTCCGCCATCGCCTTCGGGTCGGCGCCGAAGAAGACCTTGAGCAGGGCGAGGTCGCGCAGCTCGGTCAGCTCGGCCGTCGGCTCGGACAGCCAGGCGCGCAGCGCCTCGCGGCCGCGCTCGGTGATCCGGTAGTGCCGCCGCCGCCGCCCGCCCTCCTCGCGCCGCTCGCTCAGGTAGCCGGCCCCGGCCAGCCGCTCGGGCTCGGTGTAGAGCTGGGCGTGCTGGAGGGACCAGAAGTTGCCCAGGCCCGCGGCGACCGCCTGCTTGAGGTCATAGGGGGTGGCCTCGTCGCAGACCTCGATCAGGCCGAGGACGATGTAGGAGGTGGGGGTGAGGCGAATCTCGCTTGACATTGGGGGAAGGGAATAGTATTTCTTTGACCGTCTAGCCTGGATGATTGAAGGAGGCGCTCATGGAGACGACGATCGACACAGCGGCGCAAACCGTATCCCGCCCCAGCTACGCGCAGGGTCTTGAGACGCTCGACGCGGAGGTCGAGCTCGACTCGCTGCCGGTCGAGGGCTCGATCCCCGAGTGGCTGACCGGCACCCTGCTGCGCAACGGCCCGGCCCGCTTCGAGATCGGCGCGCAGCCCTTCCGGCACTGGTTCGACGGGTTGGCGATGCTGCACAAGTTCTCCTTCGGCGGTGGCTCGGTCTCCTACGCCAACCGCTTCCTGCGCGGCAGGGCCCACCAGGCGGCCGAGCGCCAGGGGGAGATTGCCTACAGCGAGTTCGCCACCGACCCGTGCCGCTCGATCTTCCGTCGCGCGGCGACGCTCTTCCGGCCGAGGATCACCGACAACTGCAACGTCAACCTCACCCGGCTCGGAGATGAGTACGTGGCGATGACCGAGACGCCGCTGCCCGTCGCCTTCGATCCCGAGACGCTGGAGACTCTCGGCGTCGCCTTCGAGCCGCCGGGCATCCACGCCACCGCCCATCCCCACCACGACCCCGAGCGCGGCGAGCTGATTGCCTACGTCACCCACTTCGGTCCGCGCAGCGAGTACCGGGTCTTCGCTCAGCGCGATCGCGCCACGCAGCGGCGGATCGCCTCCAAGCGGGTTCGCGAGCCTTCCTACATGCACAGCTTCGCGCTCAGCGAGCGCTACGCGGTGCTGGTTGCCTTCCCGCTCGTCGTCAACCCACTCGACCTCGCCCTGGCGGGCCGGCCGTTCATCGAGAACTACCGCTGGAAGCCGGAGCTCGGCACCCGGGTGCTCGTCTTCGATCGCGAGGACGGCTCACTGCGCGGTGCCTACGAGGCCGAGCCGCGCTTCAGCTTCCACCACGTCAACGCCTTCGAGAGCGGCGACGAGCTGGTGATCGACATGGCCGCCTACGACGACGCGAAGATCGTCGACTCGCTCTACGTCGACCGGCTGCGGGCCGCGCCTCCTCCCGAGTCGTCCTATGGCCGGCTGTTGCGCTACCGCGTGGCGCTCGACGGCGGCACTGTCCGCGAGGAAGAGCTCAGCGACGAGATCCTC
>CAZQET010000074.1:0-4964 GCA_964591825.1 uncultured Conexibacteraceae bacterium | reverse complement strand
CGGCGTCCAGCGCGTTCACCACAACGTCGAGTCGGCTCGCTCCTACTACCCGGAGGTCTCGACAACGGTCCGCTACGAGGGACGGCTGCGCACGATCCAGGCGGTCAAGGAGGCGGGGCTCGAGACCTGCGTCGGCGGCATTCTCAACCTCGGCGAGACCCCGCGCCAGCGGGTCGAGATGGCCTTCGAGCTCTCCGAGCTCGATCCGACCTCCGTGCCGATCAACCTGCTCAACCCACGCACCGGGACCAAGTTCGGCGATCGGCCTCTGATGGACGCCTGGGAGGTGGTCAAGTGGGTGGCGATCTTCCGCCTGATCATCCCAGGCGCCCTCTTCCGCCTCTGCGGCGGGCGGGTCGAGAACCTCGGCGACCTGCAGCCACTCGCCGTCAAGGCCGGGTTGAACGGAGTGATGATGGGCAACTTCCTCACCACGCTCGGCGCCGAGCCCGAGGACGACCGGGCGATGTTCGAGGAGCTCGGCCTCAACGTCGCCCGTCAACCGGACAACGGCACCAACCCCCGTCCCGACAACCGCGACGGCTGGCTCGAGGGCGAGGCTCCGGCGACGCCGATGGACGACCTGATCGACAGCCAGGACGAGGCGAACTTCTGGGACCCATCCACGCAGCTGCGCGTGATCAAGAAGGTCAAGAAGCCGCCGCCCTATCCGATATCAGGCGCCACCTCCTCCGCTCCCGCGCGGGCACGCTGATGATCACCAGAAGTCACGTGCCCGCGCTCCCGCGTCCGGGGGTGGCTTGGCCATGAACGGGGTAGCCGCGCAGCTCGAAGAGCTGCGCGAGCGAGGGCTCCACCGGCGCCTGCGCCTGATCGAAGGCCCGCAGGGGCCGAAGGTGACGCTCGACGGCCGCGAGGTGCTGTTGCTCTGCTCCAACGATTACCTTGGCCTTGCGAACCACCCCCGAGTCCGGGGTGCGGCCGCCGACGCGGCAATGCGCTGGGGCGCCGGGGCCGGGGCTTCGCGCCTGATCTCGGGCAACATGCAGCCGCACGAGCGCTTCGAGCGGCGGATCGCTGAGTTCGCTGGCTATGAAGCCGCGCTGCTGTTCGGCGCCGGCTACCTCGCCAACACCGGCGTCGTCTCGACGCTGGCCGGAGCCGGCGAGGTCGTCTTCTCCGACCGGCTCAATCACGCCAGCATCATCGACGGCTGCCGCCTCTCCCGCGCTGAGACCTTCGTCTACCGCCACGCCGACTTGGAGCACCTCGCCTGGGGGCTGCGCCGGGCCGGCCAGCGAGCGGCGCTGATCGTCACCGACGGCGTCTTCTCGATGGACGGCGACATCGCCCCCTTGCCCGAGCTGCTCGAGCTGGCGCGGCAGCACGGCTGCCGGCTGCTGGTCGATGAGGCACACGCGACGGGCGCGCTCGGACCCGGAGGGCGGGGCTCGGTCGCCGCCGCCGGGCTCAGCGGCGAGGTCGACGTGGTGATCGGCACCCTGGGCAAGGCGCTCGGCTCCTACGGCGCCTACGCCTGCACCGACCGGGAGACGCGGGAGCTGATGCTCAACGCCGCGCGGCCCTTCGTCTTCTCGACCGCGCCGCCGCCGACGGTCGCCGCCGCCGGCCTCGCCAGCCTTGACCTGCTTGAAACACAGCCCGAGCGAGTCGACCGCCTTAACGCCAACGCGACGGTGCTGCGACGGGCACTGGCCGCCGAGGGGCTGGAGATCGGGGGGGCGCAGACGCAGATCGTCCCGGTCGAAGTGAGAGAGGCAGACGCGGCGATGGCGCTCTGCGAGCGGCTGCTCGAGCGCGGCATCTTCGCTCAGGGCATTCGGCCGCCAACGGTGCCGGAGGGGACCTCGCGCCTGCGCTTCACGGTGATGTCCACTCACCGGCGCGAAGAGCTCGAGGGCGCCGCCAAGATCGTCGGCGCCGCCGCCCGCGAGCTCGGAGTCGCCATTGGCGCCGGCTCGGCCGCGCCCCGCGCCCTCGCCGCGTAGCGCCTTGCGCGGCTTCTTCGTCACCGGTACCGGCACGGAGGTAGGCAAGACGGTGGTCGCGGCGGCGCTGGCGCGCACGCTGGCGGCGGGTGGTGAGCGCGTCGCCGTCTTCAAGCCCGCGGTCACCGGCCTCGACGAAGCGGGCGAGACCGACCACGCCCTGCTACGCCGCGCCAGCGGTTCGCGGCAAAGCGACGCGGAGATCGCCCCATATCGCTACGGCCCACCGGCCTCGCCGCACCTGGTCGCGGCGCAAGCTGGCGAGCGAATCGACCCCGAGCGCCTGCGCTCGGGCGCCCGGGCCGCAGCCGAGGCAGCTGACGTGCTCGTCTGCGAGGGCGTCGGAGGCCTGCTCGTACCCCTCGCCTGGCACCTTGATCGCGCCATGCGCGACAGAGGCGCCAGCTACCTGGTCCGCGACTTCGCCGTGGACCTCGGACTACCGGTGATCGTCGCCGCGTCGCCCGGCCTGGGGACGATCAACCACACGCTGCTGACGGTGGAAAGCGCCCGCGCCACCGGGCTGAGCGTAGCCGCCGTCGTCCTCACCCCGTGGCCTGAGGCCCCGAGCTCGATCGAGCGCTCCAACCGAGAGACGATCGCGACGCTCGGCAATGTGACCGTCCACGTTCTGCCATTGCTGGATCTCGAGTCCCCTAAGACCTGGCCAAAGCTCGACCTCGAGGGTGCAGCGCAGCACTGACTGATCGATTTGCCCCCGTATGCGTGGGTCAATCGAGCACCGGCCGCCGAGATCCCGCCTTTTTAGACGATCACGTCAAGGCTCAATGGCGTCAGCTCGACCTGAAAGCCGGCCTCGGCCACGACTGCGGCGACCTCATCCTGCGTCCTCGCCTCGCGCCCCGCAAGCAGCAGCGCCCGCGCGACGTCGCCGCGCACCGCCTTCGCCATGTGAGAGACGGCCTTGCGCTGGCCGTTCTCCTCACGAAAAGCGCGGACGGCGAGCAGCGTCGCTCTTTGCGGCTTCCACATCGTCGCGTAGGCGCCCGAGCGCATGTCGACAATCGTCTCTCCCTCCTCGTCGGCCATTGCCGTCATCAGCGCCTCGCGCCACCAGGCGGCCAGCGGGCCGATGCCTTCGAGCTTGGTCGAGGGCGGCAGCTTGTAGTGGGGAATTCGGTCCTCAAGCCGCACGAACCCCCAGAGTGCGCTGGCAATCAGCACCCGCTTCGCCGCCCGTTTCCTCGCAGTGGCCGTCAGCCCCGCCAGGTCGAGTCGCTGGTAGAGCACGCCGGTGTAGACCTCGGCGGCCGGCGCCGCCGGCGCTTCCAGCAACGCTGGATTCAGGGCGCCGATCAGCGCTTCGCGCTTTGAGCACAGCTCATCGGCAAGCACGAGCGAGCCGAGATCGACCGGCTTGCCGTCCTCGGGAATCGCCTTCCCTTCCGAGGGCGGCAGCAGGATTCGCATGCCCGGCAGCTTCTCAGCCGACGGGCTCGCCCGCGGCGAGGGCCTCGCGACCGGCGAGCTCCTCGCCGCCGAGGCTGACGGCTGCCTCAGCAGCCTCTCCGCTCAGCGTGTCGCGCTTGGCGCGGATCGCGACCGCGCCGATAACGGCGCCCAGCGCGGCCACCCCGGCGCAGATCGCCATCGCCTGTCCGAGCGCGTCGACGAACTGCTGCGGGCTGGCTTCAGAGAACTCGGTGCCGACCGATCCCTGGAAGATCGCGCCGGTGACCGCGACGCCGAGACTGCCACCGACCATGCGGAACATCGAGAGGACGCCCGAGGCGATACCCGCCTTCTCGACCGAGACCGCGTTCATCGCGGCGCTGGTCATCGGCGACATCGTCAGCGCGATGCCGATGCCGAGCAGCATGAAGCCGGGCAGCAGCTCGCCATAGCTCGAATCGACCGCGATCCCGCTGAAGGTGTAGAGCGAGAGGGCGACGATGCCGAGACCGGCGGCGATCAGCCAGCGCGGGCCGAAGCGATCCGCGAGCCGGCCTGCGACCGGGGCGACGCCGACGATCATCAGCGTCGAGGGCAGGAAGCGCACCCCCGCCTCCAGCGGCGAGTAGCGCAGGATGTCCTGCATGTAGAGGGCGAGGAAGAAGAAGACGCCCAACATCGAGAAGGAGACGATCAGGGCGACGACCACGGCGCCGAGGAAGTTGCGATCGGAGAAGAAGTGGAACTCGACCATCGGCACCTTCACCCGCAGCTCGATCGCGACGAAGGCGGCAAGCGCCACCGCCGAGCCGACCAGGAGGGCGACGATCTCGGCCGACCCCCAGCCCCATTCGTTGCCCTCGACCAGGGCGAGGATCAGGGCGGCGAGCCCGGCGGTGAGCACGGCAACGCCGGCGTAGTCGACCTCGCGGCCAACGGTCGTGTCGCGCGACTCGCGCACGGCGAAGAGCGAGGCGGCGACCGCCCCGATCGCCACCGGGATGTTGAGGTAGAAGATCGCCCGCCAGCTGACGTGCTCGGTAAGGAAGCCGCCCACGACCGGCCCCACGGCGAGCGCCAGGGCAGACACGCCCGCCCACGTCCCCATCGCCTTGCCACGCTCGCTGGCGGGGAAGGCGTCGGTGATGATCGAAAGCGTGGCGGGCATCATCAGGGCCGCGCCGACGCCCTGCACGACCCGGCTGATGACGAGATCGGTCGAGCCCGCGGCGAGCCCAGCGGTCGCCGAGGAGAGGGCGAAGATGACGACGCCGAAGAGGAACATGCGGCGGCGGCCGAAGATGTCGCCGAGCCGACCGCCGGTCGCCAGCAGCACGGCGAAGGAGAGCGTGTAGCCGTTGATCGTCCACTCCAGGCCCGAGATTGAGGCGTGCAGGTCACGCTGGATCGAGGGCAGAGCGACGTTGACGACGGTGTTGTCGAGCATGATCATGAACAGCGCGAAGCACATCGCTCCAAGCGTCCACCACTTGCGGTTCTCGTCGGTGATCAGGTGGGCGTAGCGGGTCAAGCGGGTCCTTTCTGCTTCAGGTGTTCGTAGGCGGCGGCGATGTCGTCGCG
>CAZQET010000073.1:0-3418 GCA_964591825.1 uncultured Conexibacteraceae bacterium | reverse complement strand
GCCAGCGAGGCCGGCAGGCCGCCGTCCTTGACCACCTTCGCGGAGAAGCCTTCGGCGCCGGGCCGAAAGCCGAAGCCCGCGCTGGTGTGGAACGTGCCGGCGGCGCTCGCCGTCCCCGAGCCGTTGGTGGCGATCAGGCGGAAGTCATAGTCGGTGTCGGGCGAAAGCCCCGAGACCGCGGCGCGCGCCGGCCGATCTTCCCCAGCCGAGCCCGCCGTGGTGATCGCGGTGGAGGCACAGGGGTTGACGGCGCAGGGCCCCTGGCTGCCGAACTCGAAGTGGTAGCTCGTGCCCAGCCCCTGCGGATTCACGGTGCCCAGCAGCACCGCCGAGACGCCCTGGACGTCGGTGGCCGAGACAGCGCCCACACTCGGGACGGTGGCCGCGGCGGCGGCGGCGGGGAGGGAGAGGGCCGCGGCGGCGGCGAGGGCAATCGAGGCGAGGGCTCGTCTCACCTCTTGCTCCTCACCCTGGCGTGTGCTCCGTGGCGGGACCGCTTGTGCTTGTGCTTCTTGGGCGCGTGCTTTTTCTTGTTGAGGTTGTGGTACTTGACGGGCGGATTGCCGGCGCCCGCCAGCAGCGTGGTCAGAGTGGGATCGCCTGGTGCGGAGGGGAGGGCCTGGCAGGCGTCGCCCTCGCAGGCGAGCGGCGGCGAGGGAACCCCAAAGCCACCGCCCACCCGGGCGTCGTAGAGGTCGAGCACACCGGGGTCGGCGGCGACCAGCGAGTCGTCGGTGATAAAGAAGGCATCGGAGCCCTCAGCGGAGGCGTCGACGAACAGCGCCCCTCCCGCCGAGCGCCCCGAGGAGATCAACGCCACGCAGCCGCTCGCCTGGGCGCAGCCGCCCTCGCCCGGGGCCTCCCACTCATAGACGTCGCGGATACCCGCGCCGGTGGTGTGATCTGAGTTCGTGTCGGTGAGCGCCAGGGAGTCGGCGGAATCAAAGAAGACGCGCCGCCCGTCGGCGGAGAGGACGCGTGGCTTGTAGGCGTCGGTGGAGCCAGGGGCGGTGCCGTTGGCGGTCGCCCCGGGGATCGAGGAGGGGCCCAGCGGGCGCTCGTTGGTCGGGTTGCAGGAGACGCAGGTGAGCGTTGGGCCGGCGGCAGCGTAGAGGTAGACCTCGGAATCGGGTTCGCCGGTGACCAGGTCAGTGTTGTCATAGCCGGTGAGCTGCGCTTTCGAGACGAAGAGCAGCTCGGAGCCGTCGGCGCTGACCCGCGCGGTGCCGGTCGCCGGCGGGTGGTCCCCGGCATCGGTCGCGCTCGCCCCCGCCGCGACCTGCGTCGTGACTCCCCCGTGCCAGCGCTCCAGCCCGCCGCTGTCCTGGAAATAGGCGGTGTCGCCGCTCGCATCGGCGCCGAGCACTGCGAGCACCCCGCCGCCGGGAGTGAGATCGGTGGCATGAGCGCCGGCCGCGCTGTAGCGCCACAGGTGTCCGGACTTGGTGAAGAAGGCGATCGAGCCGTCCGTGGCGGCCGCCTGGAAGCTCCCCCCACCTCCCGCGTCGGCGTCGATTTGGGTGTTGCCCGAAGCCCCGTGCAGGTAGAGGTCCCCACCCAGGGTGAAGTAGACGCGCTCGCCCGAGGAGGAGATCGCTCCGGTGGATGCGGCGAGCGCGGCGCCCGGGGTGGCGCCGTTGAGGAGCGCCAAGCCCGAGCCTTGTGAGAACTCATAGAGGTTCTGCGCGGCCGGGTCGCAGCCTTCCCCGGCGGGGACCTCGCTCGCGCCGGCACTCAGCGCCGCGCAGCTCGATAGGACGACGTGGCGCAGGTCGGGCGCGGCGCCGGCGAGCGTGAGGTCAAAGTGCGCGGGGCCGATGTCGAGGTCGACGGCGCTAGCTGAGCTGAGCAGCGCTTCGAAGCCGCCCGAGGAGTCGTCTCGCAAGTAGTAGTCCTGATAGCCCTCTGGCGCCTCGCTGCCGGGCAGCGGCGGGTTTGCCACCGCACAGCCCGAGCCGCCCGAGCGGCAGTGCTCTCCGTTCAAGAGCAGGCTCCTGGCGAGATCTTCGGAGAAGAGCTGATAGGGAACGCCGTGATCGGCAAAGTCGTAGGTGCCAGAGAAGATCGGCGCGGTGATGTTCTCGGTCGACCAACCGTCCGAGCTGCGGCTCGAGAGGTACTGGGAGGCGGGCGGAGCGCCAAACCCACCTTCGAAGGAGGCGGTCGAGCCGTAGGTGACCGAGCCCCCACCCGCCGCCGCCTGCAGAACGCCACCTCCCCCGATCGTGCCCGGTGGGTCCACCTGCCCCCCGTTCTTCTGCACCGGGGAGACCATCTCCCAGCCGCGGCCATCGGGCAGCAGCGGGCCGGGGCCCTTCGTGGTGAGCCTCATCGCCGGCCCGCGCAAGGGACTCGCGGGATCGGAGTTCTGAGCCACCACCCGGTAGCGGTAAGCGGTGTTGGCGGCGAGGCCGACGATCTGCTGGGTAACCGTGAGCGGCGTGGTGCTAAGGCTCACCTCACCCGAGGCGGGGGCGTGCAGGGCGCCGGCGAAGGTGTTGCCGTTGGCCTGGTAGGCGGCCTCGGTGAGGTATTCGAAGTGGTAGGTCGTGTTGAGCCCGTTGGGGTCGATCCGAGCGCTGAGCTTGGCCGCAGCCGAGCCGACGGCCGAGGACCATTGCGCCCCGAGGATCGGCGGGCCCGCGGCGCGCGCGCTCCCCGCGCCCAGCGCCGCGAGTGCCGCCAACGCAATCGCGGCGGCGCCGAGAAGCGAGCGGCGGCTTGGGCCGACGTGCATTCGATGCCCCTCCGCGCCTTACCTCGCCGCGCGACGATGGTGGTGCTTCTTGTGGCGCTTGGGCTTTGGGCACTTGCCGTCGCGAAGCGCCGGGCTCAGATCGGCCGTCTTGGCGTTCTGCCCGTCGAAGAGGGCGGTCGCCTTGTGGGTGCCCGCGCAGATGTCGGTCGAGTTCTGCAGGAGGCCCTTGTTGCCACCCAGCATATTCAGCACGAACTTGGAGACGGGCACGTCGGGCACTCCTTCGAAGGTGGTGCGGATGCCGCCGTGGACCGAGTCGACGCGGCCGACCACGTCGACGGCGAGCGGCTGGGAGGGCGGCCCGTGCAGGGCGGCGACCAGATCGGGCAGCTCGTGATCGGAGGAGCGCAGGAAGACGGATCCTTCCAGCGCGTAGTCGACCAGCGGGCTGGTGGCAACGGCGTGTCCGTAGACCGAGGCCGGCGGGCAGGCCGAGCCGTTGCCCTTGCCTTCGGCGAACTGAACGCGAGTGCAAACGGTGCCGATGTGACCCTGATCGAGGAACTCCGAGTGGGGCAGCGCGACCGAGGCCTGGGCGACGTTGGCGCCGCCTTCGGGGAAGCTGACCATGCCGCGCAGGCGCGGGTGGGCGCCGCGGCGGGTGGCTCCGAAGAGGCGGATGCCGAGCTTCGGCGCGAATTCGAGGTTGGCGCACTCGGC
>CAZQET010000072.1:0-1857 GCA_964591825.1 uncultured Conexibacteraceae bacterium | reverse complement strand
TCGTCCTCGAGCAGCATGAAGACGACGCCGCCGGCCGTCTCCGGCCGCTGGCGGGCGACGACCATGCCGGCGATCTCGACCGAGTCGCCGTTCTCGGCCCGCTCGAGCTCGGTGCTGCGCAGGATCTCCGGGTCGAGGTCCTCCCGCATCAGGCCCATCGGGTGCTCGTCGAGGGTCATGCCGATCGAGCGGTAGTCCGCAATCGCCCGCTCCCAGTCGCTGAGCGGCTGCAGCTCGGGCGGCGCGGGCGGCTGCAGCGGCAGCGCCATCTGCACCCCTTCCCCGTGCCTCGTGCCGGTCCCCGCGCCCCCCGCCTGCCAGAGCGCCTCCCGCCTGTGCCCGGTCCAGCGGCTGACGAGGTCATCGAGAGCGCCGGCCCAGGCGAGGCGTTCGAGCGCATCGCGGCAGGCGCCTGAGCGGCAGGCGAGGTCGGCGATCCCGGCATAGTCGCCACTGCGCTGGCGCTCTCCAACGAGGCCCTCCATCCCCTCCTCGCGTACGCCCTTGACGTAGCCGAGGCCGATCCGCACGGTCAGCTCGCCTTCGATCCGCTCGACGTGGCAGAGGACGCGGCTGCGGTTGGCGTCCGGGCCGACCAGCCTCACCCCTCGCCGCTGCGCCTCGTGGACGAGCGCATCGGGCGGGTAGAAGCCCATCGGCTGCTCGTTGAGCAGGGCGCAGAGGAACTCCTCGGCGCGGTGGACGCGCAGCCAGGCCGACTGGTAGGCGAGCAGGCCGAAGGCGGCCGAGTGCGCCTTGGGGAAGCCGAAGCCGGAGAAGCCCTGGATTTGCGACCAGACCCTCTCCGCGACCTCCTCGGGGACGTTGTTCTCCAGAGCGCCGGCGATGAAGCGCTCGTGGTGCCTCTCCATCTCTTCCTTCGAGCGCTTGCGGCTCATCGCCCGCCGCAGGGAGTCCGCCTGCGGCGCGCTGAAGCCGGCCAGGGCGATCGCCACTTCGATCACCTGCTCCTGGAAGACGATCGTGCCGAGGGTGTACTCGAGCACCTGCTCCAGCAGCGGGTGCTCGTAGGGGACCTCGAAGCCCTCGGGGTCCTCGCGCCGGCGCTTCAGCCGCTCTATGTATGGGTGCACCGCGCTGCCCTGGATCGGGCCCGGCCGCACCAGCGCCACCTGCACCGTGAGGTCATCGAGGCTTTCCGGCCGGGTGCGGGGCAGCATCGACATCTGCGCGCGGCTCTCGATCTGGAAGACGCCGGTGGTCTCGGCGGCCTGGATCGACTCGAAGGTCCGCTCGTCGTCGAAGGGGATGCGCGAGAGGTCGAGCGTCTCGCCCCGCGTGGACGCGACTTCCTCGACGCAGCGCTCGACCGCCGAGAGCATTCCCAGGCCGAGCAGGTCGATCTTGAGGAAGCCCGCGTCGTTGCAGGAGTCCTTGTCCCACTGGACGATCTGCCGCCCTTCCATCGCCGCCGGCACGACCGGGCAGACGTCGATCAGGGGACGGGTCGAGATCACCATCCCGCCCGGGTGCTGGGAGACGTGGCGGGGTAGCCCCATCGCCTCGGGGCAGAGCCGCAGCAGTGCCTGCCAGCGCGGCGAGGCGGCTCGCTCAGCGCCGATCGCCGCCACGACGTCCTTGGTGATCTCTCCCTTGCGCTCGTGGAAGCCGACCATCTTCGCCACCCGGTCGATCTCCTCCAGCGGCAACCCCAGCGCCTTGCCGAGGTCGCGCACGGCGGCTCGCGGCCGATAGGTGGGGAAGGCCGCGACCAGGGCCGAGCGCTCGACTCCATAGCGCTCGTGCACGCGCGGGATCAGCTTCTCGCGGATGTCGCGCGGGAAGTCGAGGTCGATGTCGGGCATCGTCGCCCCGACCTCCTTGCCCACCTCCTCG
>CAZQET010000071.1:0-17335 GCA_964591825.1 uncultured Conexibacteraceae bacterium | reverse complement strand
CAAACGTCAACGCTCCGCTCAAGACCGTGATCGAGCGCGCCCTTCACCAAACCCACACCACGGGCCAGCCGCCGGATGCTTGGGAGCTGCGCGATGCGGCCGGGGTTGCCCTCGATCTCGACAAGAAGATCGGCACCTTTGGCTTCGCCACGGGGGTGCAGCTCTTCCTCAATCTGAAGGCGGGCGTCGGTGGCTGAGCCGGTAGGCCAGTTCGTCGAGCCGGCCGTCACACATGCCAAGTTCGAGCAGGAGGTAGCCGACTTCAACTCGCTCGCCTCCGAGTACAGGAGCAACGGCTGGTTCTTGCTCGATGCCTCCTTCCCCGAGATCCTCGTCATGCTCGCTGCGCCGCAGCTCGAGCCGCCGGCCATCGTCTGCGGCGCCCTCTTCGACTACTCGAACTACGACGCTGAGCCCCCCTCCGTGCGTCTCGTCAACCCCTTCACCCGTGAGCCCTACCTGGCGAAGCAGCTGCCGACGAGGCTGAACCGGGCCGTCCCCGGCCAGGCCGTGAATCTCCCCGGGCTACCGGGAGAGCTGATGATGCAGGGGGCGCAGCCGCTGATGCAGGCTCATGACGAGGACACGATCCCTTTTCTCTGCATCGCCGGGGTGCGCGAGTACCACGAGCACCCCGCTCACAGCGGCGACAGCTGGGAGCTGCACCGTGCCGGCGGAGCCGGTCGCCTCGTTCGGCTGCTCGAGGTGATCCACACTTACGGCGTGAAGCCGCTGCGGGGCTACGGGGTCAACCTGGTTCCCCAGGTTGGCCTTGACTACGGCGAGCCGCCTGAGTGAGCCTCGAGTCGATCGCGCGCCTCCTCGTGCCCGGCGAAGCGCTGGCGCGGACGGAGGAGTCGCTGCAGGCTGCTGGCAAGGAAGGGTACGAGCTCTTCGTGGTCTGGAGCGGCGTTGAGGAAGGGGATAGCTTTCACGTTCTCACACCCCACGTCCCCCGCCAGACCTCCTATCGCACCGAGCGGGGCCTGGTCGTGCGCGTCGACGGCGATGCTCTCCACGAACTCAACATCTGGCTCTACGAAAATGGGGAGACTCTCGCCGTTCAGGTCCACGCCCACCCGACCGACGCCTTCCACTCCGACACCGATGACGTGTACCCCATCGTTACCGCCCTTGGGGGCTTCTCGATCGTCGCCGCGGACTTCGCCCGCAACGGCCTGCTCTGCGACGACACCGCCGTATTCAGGCTCACGGAGCTCGGTTGGGAGCCCTCGCTCGAGGCTAACCGCTTGATCGAGGTGACCTGATGGCGCTGGCCGACTACTTCCACCGCTCGGCGGTTGCTGCTGCGCAGGTGCTCTCGGGGTTCGACGAGGAGGCGATACGGGTGCGCCTGAAGGGGCTCTCGGTGGGGATCTCCTACGGCGAGGAAGCCGTGGCCTCAGCCGAGGGCCGCCACTGCACGGAGATGGCTGTTCGCCTGCTCGCTCGCCTCTATCCGCAGCTGCGGATTGTTGGGCCGGGGGAGGGGGAGTGGGAGGAGCTTGCGACCCGCATCAACCCCAACCTCGACCTCGTCTCGGGAGGGTGCGACCTTTCCCTGCGGATCGGCGACGGTGCACCGGCGATCAGTACGCTCGGCTTCTGTCTCGGCAGCGACGGTTGGGACGCTCGTTTCTCAACTCGGCTCGAGCAGAAGCTCGGCAGCTCCGGGAATCCGCTTGGCGCGGGTGCCGCGGCCTGCCTGGGCGCCGCGGCGATCTTCCGCTCGGTTTTCCTCGACGAGGCCGTCGACGATGGCGATCTCGTTCTCTCGACGCTCGAGCTGGGGACAGGACGCAGCGATGAGCAGCCATCGCTCGAGCGGCTCGAGATCCCTCCCGCCACCGTCTTGGTCGGCCTCGGTGCGGTGGGGAATGCCGCCCTCTGGGCGATAGCCCGCAGCGGTCGCGGGGGCCACCTCCACCTCGTCGATCCGGAGGCGATCGACTCCGGCAACCTGCAGCGCTATGTGATGGCTGCGCCCACTGACGTGGGCCGGCCAAAGGCGGAGCTTGCTGCGGAGGTCTTGGGGGACGGGCTGGGTCCTGACCCTTACGCCGAGCCGTGGGCGGACTTTCTCGGCGAGGCGGGCCGTCGCTGGGAGCGTGTTCTGGTTGCCCTCGACAGCGCCGGCGACCGCCGTGCCGTCCAGGTCTCGCTGCCGCGCTGGATTGCCAACGCTTGGACTCAGCCTGGCGACCTCGGGGTCTCCGTGCATCCCTGGCGGGAGGGGGCGTGCCTCGCCTGCCTGTACATGCCCGGGGAGGACCTTCCGAGTGAGGACCAGTTGGTGGCTTCCGCGATGGGTTTCGAGGACGAGGCCCACCTGCGCCAGATTCGCTCCCTGCTGGTGACGGGCGGAAGTCCCCCGCCTGAGTTGCTGGCTGAGGCCGCGACGGCGCTTGGGATTGACGTCGAGCCGCTCATGGCCTATGCCGAGCGCCCGCTCCGCGAGCTCTACGTCGAGGGCATCTGCGGTGGCGCGGCCGTGCCGCTAGACCGCCTCGGGCTTCCGGAGCGCGCGGTTCACGTGCCGCTCGCTCACCAGTCGGCGCTTGCTGGCATCTTCCTTGTCTCGCGACTCTACGCCGACCTGCTCGGGGTCGGCCCCCACTCGGCAGAGGCCACGCGCATCGACCTGATGCGACGGCTACCGGCGAGCCTCACCCAGCCGATCGCAAAGGACTCACGCGGCCTCTGCATCTGCCAGGACGCGGTCTACCAGGCTGCCTACGAGGAGAAGTGGCCAGCGACTGGAGTCGGTGCCTCAATTGTGGTCTGAAGAATTGTGATCTCATCCGATCTAGAGGTTCGAGGCTTCTGACGAGCGCCAGGACTGCCGCGTCCTTCGCTGGTCGGTGGCGATGGAGTCGGGGCTTTGAAGGTAAGGCCGAAAGGGGTTCCTGGGGCAAGAAATGGGGCAAGGTGCCCCACAGATTCCAGCCGATCTCCACGTAGCTCAATCTTGCGAAAACCGCTTGAAACCTTGCCCCACGTAGTCCAGCCGATCTCGCCGATCGGGCTCATAACCCGAAGGTCGCAGGTTCGAATCCTGCCCCCGCTATTTCAAAACCCTGCGACCAGTAGCCAGTTGCCGTGGTATCGGGCGGGTTGGGAAAGTCAGAGTTGAGCAGCACGCTCAGCATCAGGGTTTGTCCCGGTTTGTCGTAGCTGATCCTCACGTCGAAGAGGTCCAGAAGTTCGATCAGCTCCGCTCCCTCTGCCCTCTCCAACTGCTCACGCAGGTCTGGGATTGAGCCAAGGATTGCTTCGATCTCCCGGGGCTCAGGCTCCGTGGGCCGGGCACTCTCAAGATCCGCCAGATCGACGGCCAAGGAGTCCGCTTGGACGCTTAGCTCTTCGATCCGCTCAGTGGCGAGCCTGACGACAGGGTGTTCGGGGTCGTCGTGCTCCTCCAAGCGAAGCGTCTGGCGACGCTTCGCCGTCTCGATCTCCTCCTGTTCGGCCTCCAGGCGGCTGCGCTCGGCTGCCGTGCTTTCCCCGCTCCCGCCGACCGCGGCGCCCAGCGCCTCGTGCGCGAGATGCAGGCGCTCGGGCCCGAAGACGTGCTTTGCCATGACCCTGCGGATGGCGTCGAGAAGTACGTCCTCCTTGATCCCCAGTACCTTGGGATGGCCGGCTGCCTCGGCGGCCGAGAGGCCACGCTTGTAGACGTACTGGCAGCGGTACCAGTTGGAGCCTCTCTGGTGGCTGCCCTCCATGCGTCGCCCGCAAAGGCCGCAGCGGACCCGGCCGCGCAGCACATAGAGGCGCTTGCCATTGCCGTGGCGACGGGCGCGGTACTGTCGAGGCCGGGTGTTCGTGGGAGGCGCGGCGTTGCGTCGCGCGCGTTTCTCCACGGCGTCGAAGGTCTCGCGGCTGACGATCGCCTCATGGGTCGGGTCGGCGCTCCAGACCCATTGCTCGCGCGGGCGCAGAAGCGGACGGCCCTTGCGTTTGTCGTGGCGGTTCCAGACGTTGTGGCCGGTGTACTTGGGATTGCGGAGCATGGCCTGGAGTTGCGAGCGGCTCCAGGTCTGGCGTAAAGAGTTCTCGTCCTTGCGATTGCGACGTGGCGGCGGATAGCGGTCGAGGTCGCGGTTCAGCTTCTCGCAGATCGCACCAATCCCCATGCCGCGCTCCACGTATTCGGCGAAGATCATCGCCACGATCGGCGCCCTGATCGGATCAGGGGCGAGCCGGTGCTTCTTGCGGCCTTCGCGGGCCTTGTGGGGGTTGGGGTGGGGGTGAGGCTCCAGGACGTAGCCGTAGGGTGCGGGGCCGCCGGTGTGCCAGCCCTGGCGCACTGACTCCTCCATGCCGGCGTGGCTGCGCTCGACCAGGTCGCGCACGTACCACTCGGCAACGCCCTGCTTGATCCGGCGGGTGAGGATCGCCGTGGCGCCGGAGTCGAGTGGCTCGTCGGCGGCGAGGAGGGCCACGTCGTGCTCTTCCAGCCTGCGCTCGATCCGTGTCCCGTCCGCGGTCATCCGCGAGAGACGATCGATCGACTCGACGATCACCGCACCGACCTCGTCCGCATCGGCCGCGGCCAGCAGCTCCGGCAGGCCGCCGGCGCGGTGCACCTTCACCTCGCGGGTCCCGTTGCGGCCACCGGTGCCGCGTTGCTCCAGGGCTTTACGTCCGCTCTCTACGTCCCAAAAGGTGATGCTGACCGTCTCGCCGATCATGGCCAGCGCGTCGTTGCACTTTGCAAGTTGGCGAGGGATCGAGAGCGAGGGATCCTGGGCGTCGTCGGTCGAGACACGGCCGTAGAAGGCGACCTTCATCGGCCGGTCTGATCCTGCATTGGGCCGCTGGTCCGCCTGGGACCGTGCATGTTTCCGACGGTAGCGGTCTCGACGCTCCGGCGAGCGTTTTTCAGTCTCTGGTTCCGGCCGCCGCGGCGACGAAGGCACGCACCTCGCCGGCCGCGGCCCCACCGGTTTGCGGAATCCTCCATATAGCTACAGGGCGCCGAGAGCCGAAAGTGGACCCCCCAATTCGTTCTCGACTAGCTCGCGGGCTAGCTAATCGAATGTCTTGTGCCCGCCCGAAGACCCACCGAAGCAGGTTCATATGATGTCGACGAGGCCGTCAGCTCGCGTCGATCTTGCTGATGAACTCGCGTGCTTGGGCTGCCGCGTCACCGACGTCGGTGACCGGGAAGTCCATCTCCTCGGCCAGCGCCGCGTAAGGCTCTGCCCAGCTGTCGGGCACCTGGAGAGTCGGTGGCCAGGCGTGGAGATTGCGCGCTTCGAAGGTGTCGACGCAGGCCTCGCGTACCTCGCCGAGGTTGGCGACGAGCTCGCGGCAGATGATCAGGTCGATCAGGTCGCGGAATCGCTCGTTCTCACCCTCCTCAAAGCGCTGAGTGACCGCGTGGAGCTTCTGGGCGATCTGGTAACGCAGCGAGAGGCACCGGACCATCCGCGGGCCCTCGATCCCGAATTCGTTGAGGGGGATAGCCTCGATCTCTTCTCCGTCGGTTGCCCGGCTGTCGGACTGGGCGACCTCGAGTTTCAGCGTCCCCCAGCTACGCCCGCGGAAGAGGAGTTTCACGTTGACCTGGCGGAAGAGCCCGTCACCGCGGGTCTCCACCTCTTGGCGTTCGAAGCCGAAGACCGAATAGGGCTCGCCGAGGTCCTCATCCAGGATCTCCCCGAGGCGCTCGGGGTCGCCGAAGAAGACGAGGTCGACATCTTTGGTCGCGCGGGCTCCGCCGCCGACCCTCAGCTCGATCGCGACGCCGCCCTTCAGGAGGAAGAGCGGATCCGATTCGCGCGAGCGATCGAGCGCCCCGAGCAGGACCATCACGGAGATCCAACGGCGGACGCGGGCCGGCGCGAGGCCCGCCAGCTGAGCGTAGTGAGCGACGAGCCGTTCAAGGTGGGCCTTCTGCGTTGGCGTCTGGTCGGGTCGGCGGTTCGGGCCCTTCTCGGGAAGTACCTGTTCGTTCATCGTTCGAGGCCACCGAGGCCGAGTTCCTGGCGCAGATCGTCTGCCTCGGCTGGGCGCAGCAGGCCACGTCGCAGACCGTCTTCAATCGCCCCGCGCAGGAGTCCGGGCCCCAGCTTTCGAGACTGGCGGAGCGCCTTCGCCGGAGTCACGGCCGGGATCCCCTCATAGGCGCGCACCTCCGCAGGAGCCAGGTCTTCGTGATGCAGGACGTATTGGCTGGGAATCTGGCGGCGCGGTCGATGGGCGCGCGGCAGGGTCAGATGGATCTTTGCCGGGTTGGCGTCGCCGAGGCCGTAGAGGTCGAGCGCCGACGCGTGGGAGATCACCCCTTCGCTCCCCCTGGGCCAGAGCGTCGCCTCTCGATAGGCATCAAGGGGCGTCGGAGGTATCAGCGGCAGGCGGTAGAGCGCGCGGGCGCGATGTTCGATCTGGCCACGGCGGGCGAGCTCGAGCAGCCGGTGCGGGTCGATGCCCGCGTCCTCGACTTCCTCGGTGGTGAGGTAGCCGTAGTTCTCGGCCGCAAGCTCGGCAAGGCGGTTGTAGAGGGCTCCTGGCATGGTGGTTCTCTGTGGATAGAGCGTTGCATTTCGCAACGTTGCGTCCATCGGACATTAGCAGATTGGATAAAGCGTGGCAATCTGCAACGTTGTATCCAGTCTCGAAAAGCTAACGGTCTGCTATGGGCCTATCTGCTCCGCCCTTCGCCGATCCGCCGACCGGAGGGCCCACGAGCCCGGTGCGGCCGTGTCTTGCCGATTGCAGGTTCTTACACTCGGGAGGATGAGCGAAGGCCCTTCATCTCCCCTCGCACAGCTGCAGACGCCAGACGAGATGGCGCTCGTCTTCAATCCGATCGGCTTCGGGGGTCGGATGGAGCCCGAGGACGCCGCGCGCTTCCAGGTGGAAGCAATCGCCGCCGCGACCCTGGTCGACGCCGTCCCCACCGAGATCAAGGAGAACTTCGAGCGCGCTCGCCGGCTGCACCTCTACGGGGTGCTCGAGTACGAGTTCTTTACGGCGGCGCCCGAGTACGCGCTCTTGGTCTTGGAGGCGGCCCTTCGCATCCGCTTCATCTCCTACTACGACCACCAGATTCCGGTCTTTCGCGGAGAGGAGCCCGGTACCTTGTCGGCAGAGGACTTCGACGCGATCCGCGAAGCACGGAGGACCAGGTTGCGGAGGGCCGACGGATCGAAGGCCGATCTGCCGATACACCTGAAGGCGCTGCTCGCATGGGCGCGGTGCGAGCGACTACTTCCCGGTCGTCGCTCGCGCATCGTCGACAGGGCCTTGGTCGAGTTGCGAAACCACTCAGCCCACCCGACCGGTCGGACGATCGAGGCACCACCCGACTCCTCTCGTATGTTGCGCACCGTCGCCGAGTACATCAACCGCCTCTGGGGTGAGCAGACCCCTGGAGGCCGTCACTTCCCCGGCCCGATCGCCCGCCGCCCGCGCGTCGTCGGGCTGAGCCCCGACGGCTCAGCGTCCCGCCAGTTCGCGCCGGCGCAGATCCTCGAGGTCGAGGCGAGCGAGCGCGGATGGAGCTTCACCGTCTTCCTCGCTGCCGAGGAGGAGGAGCTGACGCTGCCCCACCGGGGGCTTCGTTTCACCCATCGGGAGGGCTTCCAGACGACGCTCTACCCGTGCGAGCTCCTCTGGGAAGGTGGATGGCAGGAGCTCGCAGACAGGGTGGAGGCCGGTGGGTTCGAAGACGCCCGCGATGTCGTCGAGCATCTCGACCGACTGTTCTGGATCCGGGTGACCGCGGGGGAGGTCGACCTGGCTCGCAGCTCCGAGGATCTGCTCGCGTGCCCGGATCCGCCCGAGGGACGCTGGTATTCGCTGATCGCGGACACGCCCCACGAAGCGCTCGCCCACGTCCGCGAGCACGAGGCCGTCCATGATCAGCGATCGGCGGCGTCTGCGGAGGGTTGCGAAGACTGTTTCGTCGAGGTGCAGGGGCGTTTCGCGACGACGACGGAGGTGCTCGCACACCTGAGCACCCTCTGAGGTTTCAGGAGGTGGGCGACCGCGAGGTCTGGCGGTCGGGCGCAACCATCGATGGCACGGTGCTGACCCGTCACGACGCGAGGCGGACCCTCTGTCCGAGTCTGGTCGCCTTTCGGTCGGAGACGGTCACGAAATGGCAATGGCCATTGAAGAACGCCTCAGCAACGAACTTGCGCCCGCGCCCACCGAGGTCGGGGATGGTGAGCTCGCAGCTCGGTGGGTCGACCGCGAGTTTGGAGCGGCAGACGATCTCGGCCAGAGGCGCGTCGGCCGGGTCCTCGATCGAGAGCCTGCCCCCCGGCAGCAACCGCTCCAGGCGGCCGTGGCGCTCAAGGAAGGACTGCGACTCGATGCTGCGCCAGATCGGCAGCGTGCCATCCGAATATGGGTAGCGCCCCGTCACAAGCAGTGCGATCGGAAAGGGGTGTTCCTCGACGTAGTAATGGAGCGTCGCGTGCCGCGAGGCCCCGTAGGCGGATGCGAGGGCGATCGGCGTGCGGATGGAGATCTGGTCGGCGAGGGCGCGGCGGTGGAAGCGACCACCCTGGAAGACGAGGTGGCCCGCACCGAAATGGGCCTCGGCCTCGATCTCGTCGTGCAGTTCCCTGAACAGGGTGTCCTCATTGTCGAGGCGCAGGACCTCGGCGTGCCAACCACACATCACGTGGGCGGCCTCGTGGGCGTCGGTCCACTGCTGGCGGCTTGTCCCCTGCTCCTCGTCGATGAAGACGACCCGCTCCTCCTTCCAGAAGGCGCCAAGGATCCGCGACCAGGCCCGCGGCTTCTTCGCCTCGACGGCCGCCGGGAGACGGCGCATCGACACCCGCTCGACGCCCAGGGCCTGCTGCACCTCGGGGAGAGGCGTCGGCAGAGTGCCCACCGTGCCGCTGCGCTGGAGTGCCTCCTCGGCGAGCGCAGCGATCCGCCGCCGCGTGAACGGCGGGGGGCCTGGTGGGCGCTCAGTCGTCACGGCGCCGCCGCACCTCCGACATGAAGCCCAGGACTTCGTTCTGCTCCTTTGCCGAGAGCTCTCCCATCGCCCGCATCGCGACCGACATCCGCTGTCTTTCGCGCCCCGAGCCGCCCTGGGCGACACCGTATCCCGCCAGGACCAGCAACTCTCGGTAGTCCAGGCGGTAGAGCGTTGCGAGGGTGTAGAGCAACGCCATGTCGGGTTTCTCGATCCTGCCGCTCTCTACCTGCGAGAGGTGCGCGTTGCTGATGTCAGTCTCGCGCTCGACGTCGCGCAGCGACATGTCGCGCCCCCCTCGTGCCTCTTTGAGGACGTTTCCCAGCTTCTTCTTGGTCACCGGCTTCTCCTTTCTCCATCCTCTCTAGGAGTATTCCAGATCGTCCGCTAATCAACTTTGCGCTAACCATCTTAGCGGTCTGCTAAGCTGATTAGCGACAACACTCGATCTGGGGTTCGCGCCCCGGGAAGGAGCGGCCCCGATGGAGGCCAACGCGTTGCAGCAGGAGGACAAGAAGAACCACAAGCTCGTCGGGGTGACGCTGATCACGATCGATGAGGACAGCGGCGAGCAGGTGGAGGAAGAGAAGTCGGTCGCGAAGGGCGAGACGCCGGTGACCGAGCTGAAGGTGGAGCTTGGGGTGGAGCCGGACCTGGCCCTCTGGTCTATCGACAAGCACGGCAAGCGCAAGCGCCTCGCCGACCACGAGACGTTCGACGTCAAGAAGGACGACCGCTTCGTGGTGATCCGCCCAGGCGGGGTGAGTTAGATGGAGCAGGTGGAGGCGGCCGAGCTGATCGCCGACATCGAGCGGGCGTTCGGCCCGGTGCACGACGTGTCCCCGGCGCCCGACCAGCCTCTCCACGTCGTGATGGAGGAGGTGTCCCTACCGGAGCCATGGAGCCCTAGCCCGGCCCGCGCCATGGTGATCTGGGAGGGGTGGCCCGACAGTCGCCCCCGCTTCCTGATCGACGAGCGGGTCCAGGGGGAGGGAGGCGCGCCACCGCGGAGCAGCGACCTGATCTACGTCCTCGGGGAAGGCTGGCGGCAGTTCAGCTTCAGCTTCCCCTGGTCCGGTGACGATCCCGTGATCGCGGTGCAGAAGTGGCTTGAGCGCTTCAGCGTGGAGTCGAGTTGATCGGGACGCGCACTCTCGCCCGCCTGGTGCGGCGCCTCCTCCCGGCAGGCCGGGAGGAGGCGGTCGCCGCCCGGATCCTCGACCTGCGGATCGACCGGGAGCTCTTCAGCGAAGTCCTCGGCCATGTCGAGGACTTCACCCGGGGCGAGGAGGCGGGCTACCTGATCTGCCGGACTTCGCGGCTCGAGGACCGCGACGTCCTGCTCGCCCGCGAGTGGCTACCGGTACCCGACGAGGAGATCTCCCGCAACAGCAAGGGCTCGGTCCTCGCCTGGAGCGCCTCGTTCAACTCTGACGCTCTCGAGCACGCGCTGGAGGACGGGGGCACCATGGTCTTGGTCCACTCCCACGGGTCGGCCCGCCCGGCCTTCTCGCCCGACGATCGTGACAAGGAGCGCCGCCTCTTCGCCGGTCTCAGCCTGCTCGCGGGCGAGGTCCCGATCGGGACGCTCCTCCTGGGGAGAGGGGACGCGGTCGGCTCCTTCTGGAAGGACGGCCGCCCCGGCGGGCATCGGTTCGGAGAGGTCACGATCCTCGGTGGGCAGATCAAGAGGTGGCAGGCCGTCGGAGCCCCGTCGAGGGCCGAGCCGGTCGTTCGCCGGCGGCTCGATCGCCAGTCGCTGGCCGTCGGCCCCCACGCAGACGCGACACTCCGACGTGCCCGCGTGGCGGTCATCGGTGCATCGGGAGGGGGCTCGCACGTCGTCCAGCAGCTCGCCCACATGGGGATCGGGACGCTAATCCCGATCGACGACCAGTTGGTCGAGGAGACGAATCTCGGACGGCTCGTCGGCGCCCACGCGGCGGACGTCGAGAGGACGAGGAAGGTCGAGGTCGCACGTCGCCTCGCTCGGGGGATCGATCCCGAGATCGAGGTCGAGATGATGGCCGCGCGCTTCCCTGAGATGTCGGTGATCGAGGCCCTCAAGGGCGTGGACGTGGTCGTCGCCTGCGTCGATCGCTTCGACGTGCGCGAGGGGATCAACGCTTTCTGCCGCCGGTATCTGATCCCGCAGATTGACATCGGCATCGAGCTGCGCTCGAGCGGCGAGCGGCTCGTGTCCGCCGATGGTCAGATGATCGTCTCACTGCCGGGCCGGCCATGTCTGCGCTGCTGGTTCCTGACCGACGCGCTGCTCGCCGCGGAGCGGAGGCGCCGGCCACCCGGCTACGACGCCAATCCCGATGCGCCGGGCGAGCCACAGGTCGTCTCTATGAACGCCGTCCTTGCCGGCGAGGCCTGCAACTCGGTCCTGGACCTCCTCACCGGCTACTCGGGAGGCGCCCGGGGTGCGGCCTTCTGGCAGTACGACGGGCGCGCCGGCGAGCTGACGCAGCACGAGCTGCCCTCGCGCCGCGGGGACTGTCCGGCGTGCGCCGAGGAGGGTCTTGGGGATCCCAGTCGGGGCTAGCGGTCCCGAGGCTCACCCGTCAGATTCGGCGTGATTTCCTGCTGTGGGCGGCCGACACGGATCTCGAACAGGTTCGCTGGGGCATCTGGGAAGAAGTCGCGCCGGATCTCGGCAATCGAGCGATACCTGCGGCCGCTCTCCTCCGCGACCGGCGCTTCTGTCCCGGAGTCTTCAGTCTTCCTTTTCATCTTCGACATCCCGATAGTAGTTGGCGACGAAATGGGGATTCAACTCGGTCTTGAAGTAGTGCTTTCGCTTGATCCAGATGAAGCCGTCGCCCCGTGAGATCACGGCGACGTCGATCGGCCCCCCGACGGTCTCGGTGTCCTCACTGACTCGTCGCTTGAAGGAGGTCAGGTTGACCAGAGACTCCGCCATCGCGGCGAGCTCGTCCTTTGGAAGCATTGCGACGATCTTCAGGATCGGCTCGATATTTTTCTCGCGGGTGAAATTGGCCAGCTCCTCGGCATGGTCGCCGGCGGCGAGTTCCATCGCCCGCGGCGCATAGGTCTCGACGAGGTTCTCCCGGTTCGGCTCGTCCAACCCGATCGCCTCGCCGATCTCGTCGACCACCTGCAGGAGCCATGAGGGCCAGCGGCGCCGGAGGAAGGTCCCGACCTGGGGCATCACGCCGGTCAGGAAGCTGACCACCTCTTCGTCCTGGGCGAAGGGGACGATTGCGGACTGGACCTCGTGGCCGATCCGCATCGGATTGCCCTCGGTGTACTTGAGCCGGCCGTCGGCGATGACCTCGAACTGGAACTTCCGCAATCGGGGGAAGACGTCGTCGCGGCCGAAGCCGGCGATCACGATGCCCGAGCGCTGTGGTGCACGGGCGAACGTCTCGTCCTTCAGGAGCACCAGGTAGAAGAGCTCCCGGAGCCGGCGGCGGGCGCGGGTGGAGATCGGCACGTCGGCGAAGATGGCAAGACCCTCGTCGATCTCCTCGCCGTAGGTCTCGCGGAGCCTGCGTCGATAGGTCTTCGGCAGGCCTTGACGCGGCGTGGCGCTCTGCCAGCGCTCGTAGTGGAGTTCGATCATCGCTTCGATGCCGGCGAGCACCTCGCTGTCCTCGGGTTCCTCACCCGCATCCATCGCCTCCTGGAAGACCATGAGCGCGTCTTGGAGGATCGCCCCGTAGAGCCTCGCGGCGAGCTGACCGACGGCGCGCCTCTGTGCCACCTGCGGAAACAGCCGTTCATTGCCCTCGAAGAACTCGAGGAAGTGGTCGGCGTGTTCGTCGAGGCAGGAGAAGGAGCGCTCGCCCAACTCGCGGCGGTGCTGCTTGATGATGGTCTCCCAGGGCACCTTCAGGAACTGGGCGCTGGCGTAGTCCATCACCCCGACGGGGTGGTACTTCGAGAGCGCGAAGATCTTGTTGGCGGAGGTGAAGATCTTCGGACCGGTAACCGCGCTGTCGGCGGCGAGGGCGATTGCCTCCTCGTTCATCACCGCGATCTCGGCGGTCACGGCCGTCGCTCCTCGTGTCCTTCCGTGTCCACCACGAAGAACCCATGGTTCCCCATCAGGAAACCCCCTGTCCCCATGCCCGCGCACGCTACAGGAAGCCGAGGCGGCCGATGTCTCCGAAAGGCGGTCCGCCCGACTGCTACGATCTGGACCTCCGAGGGCCTAGATGACTGATTCCACGGAAATCCCCATGAGCAAGGGGTTCTAAGCAGAGAGGCCGAAGTCGGCGGTGCTGAAGCAACCGTCGACCGAAAGGCCACGATGCACGCCGACCTCGACACTCTCTGCACCGTCGTTTATTGCACGGCAGACGATCTCCTGCCCGAGAAGCCCGGAAATGCCCGCGCCGGGTCACCGACGCCGAGGTGGCGACCCTCTGTGTCGCCCAGGCGATCATGGGCATCCCCTCCGACCGCCGCTTCCTCGCCGTTGCCCGCAAGCGCCTTCGCGATCTCTTCCCGGACCTGCCAAAGCAACCTGGCTTCCACAAGCGCCGGGCCCGCCTGGCCGAGACGATCGAGTGGCTGATCAGCGTCTTCGCGGCCGAGTCCCCCGGCTACCACGACGACCTGTTGCTGATCGACTCCACTCCGGTGGAGTGCGCCCGCTCGGTCGAGACCACGCGACGATCCCAGCTCGCCGACGCCGCCGACTATGGCTATTGCGCCTCGCACTCCCGTTTCTACTGGGGCTTTCGCCTGCATGGGCTCTTCGCTCCCGACGGCACCCCCAGGGCCTTCACGCTCGCCTCGCCCAAACGCGACGAGCGTGAGGTCGGGGTCGAGATGCTCCGGCGCGCGAACAGGGTTGGCGGTGAGACCGTCATCGGCGACAAGGGCTACGCGGGGCGTGACTTCGCCGAAGCCGTCTCCGCCCTCCAGGCGAGGATCGTCAGGCCCGCCCGTAAAGACGAGCCCGACAGCGCAGTCCACCTCGCCCCGATCCGCCAGCGCATCGAGTCGATCTTCTGGACCTGCAAGGACATCCTCGCCCTCGAGCGCCACGGCGCGCGAACCTTTCACAACCTCCGTGCTCGCGTAGCCCAGCGGATGCTCGCGCTTGCTGCCTGCGTTTCTCTCAACCACAGGCTCGGCCGTCCGAGCCGGGCGTTGGTCGACTACGTCGCCTGAGGCGTGGAATCAATCATCTAGACACCTTGCGCG
Organism: uncultured Conexibacteraceae bacterium; assembly: GCA_964591825.1. Taxonomy (GTDB): domain Bacteria; phylum Actinomycetota; class Thermoleophilia; order Solirubrobacterales; family 70-9; genus VRUE01. The sequence continues at coordinate 3,204 of CAZQET010000071.1, read as the reverse complement.
TCGCGGCATGCCGCGGAGATGAGCGGGACCCTAAACCGGTGGTCTACGTAATGTCGTTTATCGGGCGGTGCACCTACCAGCCGCGTGGTTCGTATGGACTCCACGGCCCGAGGTAGGGCTTCAAGGCCTCGTTGGTGATCTCGGGTTCGGCAGGCATCGTCGGGAGGCGTTGGAGGCGGTCGGCGTGCTCGCGTGCGAGCTGTAGCCAGGCGGCGGTGTCGGCCTCCGTCGCGGCTTGGCCGTGGCGTGCCTCCACGGCGTCGCAATAGGCGCGGATGGCGTCGGCTTCCTGCCATGCCTGGACGCGACGGCGCAGGACGTCGCGTTGGTGGTCCTCGATGAAGCGGCGCTTGGCGTCTGCCATGGCGGCCTCCCACTGGCGCTGTCGCTCGGCCTCTCTACGCTCGTGTGCCAGGCGGCGTTCCTCGGCTTCGACGGCCTGAGTCTCGAGCTCGCGCAGGACCTGGCCGAGGCGGTCGTCGAGCTTCCAGCGCTTGCGATCGCCCCAGGTGGTCTGCCGCGGGCTGTGGCCGAGCAGCGAGATATTAAGTTGGCCGGTGGCGTCCTTGTCGTAGGCGGTGGGGCGGGACGGCAGGTAGCCGAGCCGGAAGTTCAGCCGGTTTTCCTCGTAATAGGCCTTCTCTTGCTCCCAGGCGCTGCGGAGCGCGACGCCTTTCTCATAGATACGCACCTCGAGCTCGTGGTCTTTGATGGTGACCATGAGGTGCGCGGAGTCCTTGGTGCTGCGCCCGCGCCGGCCATACCGATCGGTCTGCGGCGCGTTCGCGCACTCGATCTGGTGCCCGCGACGCTCGATCTCGAGGGCGAGTGCATGGATGATCCGCAGCGCCCTTGGGAGGGCCTTGCGTGAGATCTGCTGGAGATCGGTGCAGTCACGGAACTGTCGGGCGACGCGATGGTATTTCGTCAGTCGGGCCGGGACGTGGATCTCCTCTGCGCCGAGCTCGTTGCCTGTCTGGCCGTCCATGAGCTCGATGACGAATCCCTCGCGGCCCCGCGAGACAACGAGGCGCTTGCCGTCGGGAACCTTGCCGTGGCGCTGGGCGGCATAGGCGCGCTGGCGCCAATTGACGCCGCCCTTTGCGGTCTCGTCGGGGAGCACGAGGCGGCTATCCGCGGCAATCACGTCGGCGACGAGTTGCTCGGTCTTGGTCGGCGGCTTATCCACCGTCCGCGCGGGCGAGGACTGAGGCTTCCGATCCGTAGTCGGCGTGCGTGCTGGCTTGCTCGGAGGCGATGCCGGACGGGGTGTGGGGGAGCCATCGAGAAGTGCACGGCCGCGGTCCGTCAGCTCTGCATTCCAGGCTCGGCCCCGTCCGCGGATCTTGACCAGGCCGCGAGCCCTCAGCGCCGCGGCGGAGATCTTGTGCCCCTCGCCCTCGTAGACGCCGTCGGGACAGCCGTCTGCGATCCAGTCGAGCACGGCCTGTTGGCGATCGTTGAGCACGACGCCCGTAGTCTGATCGTTGCTGATCGCGTGGCGTTCGAGCTCGCGGTGCGTCTGCTCTCGTGCGGTCCACCGCCGCGCCTCAGCTCAGCGAGGATCCGAGAAGGGATCCTCGGCGGTGATGCCGTCAAAGCGCCTGAAGTCGCGGTCACGGGTGTAGATTGTCCCGACGCCGTGCTGGCGCATCAACGCAGCGAGATGGCCGTCGGGCACGTCGTTGCCGCGGTCGGCGTCGCCCCGGGTGGAGAGGTAGAGCTCCCAGAAGCCCACCTGCTCACCGGGCGTGCGCACGTGGGGTCGCCCCATCAGGGAGTCCACGTTCGCGATCGCGTCCTTCGGAGTGAGCGGACGGGGGAGAACCGACGGATGGGTGACGATACGCAGGTAGCCCATCACAGTGGGCCAAAAGAGGTAGACGATCTCCGGACCCGCGGCCAGCCGCCCGACGAGCGCCCGGGCGGGCCGGTGGATGGGATCGGCCTCGTTTGAGGCGTAGACCAGGACGTTGGCGTCGACGGTGACGCTCACCGTTCGAGCAGGGAGGCAAGGGCCTCCTTGTCCTCGAGGTCGACCGTGGGCTCTCCCAGGTCGCGACTCACCCAGGCGAAGGGCCCGGGCTGCGGCTCGGGCTCCTCGTGCAGCCCACGTGCGAGCAGCTGCGAGGCCAGCTCGCCGATCGACTTGTGCTCGCGCTCGCTGCGTCGGCGCAGCTCTCGCATCACGGATGGGTCCAGATTGAGGGTGGTCCTCGGCATGATGCCTGATGCTAGCAACCGGAGCATCGCGCATCCAAGGCTTCAGCCGGGACGCCGCGGAGAGCTGGTCGGTGCCGCCCCGCATCGTGCACCCGCGATACGAGTCTCAGGTGCTGGGACCCCGAGGCTGATGTAGAGAGTGAAGACGGTCTTGCGTCGCGCTCCATCCGCCGACCGACGACCGGGTTGAGGAGCCCGCATGACCAATGCGTAGCGCTACCACCTCGCATAGATCGAACAAGTCCGCAAACTGCGGGATTCGGAAAAGGTCGATTCGGCGATGGGTGCCGCTGACGGTCGCAACGAAGAACGGAATCTCGACGACTGCTCGGCCTCGCTCTTCGCCCCGGCGCCAATCCCACTTAGCCCAGCAGCTTGGCCTTGGCCTGGTCGAACTCGACCTGTGAGAGGGCGCCCTTCTCCTTCAGCTCGTTGAGCTTGTGCAGCTCCTCGGCGGGACTTGCGGCGTGGGCCTGCTCGCGGACGTATTCGTCGAAGTGCTTTTTGGTCTCGGCCTGCTCCTTGAGTGCCCGATCGCGCATCCCGCCCCCACGGACGATCAGGTAGAGGAGGACGCCGAGGAACGGCAGGAAGACGAGGAAGAAGACCCAGACGGCCTTCGCAACCCCGGAAAGCTGATGGTCACGGAACAGATCGACGATGACCGTGATCAGGATCCATATCCAGGCGAAGAGGAGAAAGAACTCCAGCACCAGCAGCAGGAGTTCGCCGAAGGAGATGGTTGCGAGTGGCACGGGCGATCCTTTCTCAGGGGGCGAGCGGGACGCGATCAATTGCGTCCAGCTCTATCGCGTGACGCACGACAAAAAGCACCTCGACCTCGCGAAGCACTACCTCGACATCCGCGGGCGCGCGGACTCCGTCAATCGCAGCCGGCACAATCAGTCATACAAGCCCGTGCTCGAGCAGAGCGACGCGGTCGGCCACGCCGTGAATTGCGTCTCGCTCATGGTCTCGCTC
>CAZQET010000070.1:0-1810 GCA_964591825.1 uncultured Conexibacteraceae bacterium | reverse complement strand
CTGGATGCGGCTTATCGACCTGGTAGCCGGACTGATAGAGCAGCACGCCATTGTCATCCTTGACGGTCAGCTCGATGTAGGCGGTCCGCTTGCTGCGCGGCAGCGCCGGATGCTTGACGACCTCGTAGTCGACACCGGCCTCGTCCAGGGCGCGCTGCACCTTCCAGCAGGGATGCGCGCCGATCTTCACCCACATGGCTGAACAGCGATGCAGCTTGACCGACATGTCTCTCCTCGTTCGGGGGGCGTGGGGACCCTACAAACTCGGACCCGGGGCCATCGATCCGTAGCTTTCTCGGGCACGCTCTGCGGGAGACCACCGATGGCGATCGTCGCCCCGAGTGCGATCTTCAATGGCGATGATGAAGGTCCTCGTCGCATACGCCTCCAAACGCGGCTCCACACAAGAGATCGCAGAAGCCGTCTCGGAGGCGATCCGAGGCGCTGGCTCGAGGTCGACTGCCTCGACACTCACGAGGTGGAAAGCCTCGAGCCCTATGGCGCCGTAGTCCTCGGCAGCGCCGTCTACATGAAACGCTGGCGCGGCGACGCCAGGCACTTCCTCCGCACGTACGGCTGGAGGCTGGAGCACATGCCCTTCTGGGTGTTCAGTTCGGGCCCGGTCGGCGATCCCGCCGAGGAGGACCCCTCCTGGCTGGAGCCGGCCAAGATCGTCAAGAAGGTCGAACACCTCGGCGTCCGCGGCCACGTCGTCTTCGGCGGCCGCGTCCCGGCCGAGCCCAGCGGCCCGATCGAGAGGGCGATGGTCGAGAACACCCCGCCCGAGTACCGCGACCGGCGCGACTGGGGCGAAATCCACGCCTGGGCGACGGGCATTGCGTCGGAGCTGAAGCCGCCGCTATCCTCGGCTGCGTGAAGAGAGCGGCCCTCCTCGCCGTAATCGTCGCCGCCCTGGCCCCGGCCGGCGCGAGCGCCTTCCAGCTGCGGATGTTCCACACGCCCGACGGCAACATCGGCTGCTCCGTCCTCTTCGGCTCCGGCAGCTACGGCGGCGGAGCCCGCTGCGACATCGCCCACCGGTCCTGGAAATCCCCACCGAAGCCCAAATGGTGCGACGTCGACTACGGCAACGGCCTAAACGTAGGCGCCCACCGCAAGGCCCAATTCGTCTGCGCGGGGGACACGGTTCTGCATCAGGGCAAGGTCCTGCCGGTGGGCGACGTGGTGAAGCTGGGTCCCTATAAGTGCAAGAGCCTTTCGGCCGCCGTTCGCTGCGTTAACCGCGACAGCGGTCACGGCTTCAAGCTGTCACGCACAGCTGCGGAGCGGTTCTAGTCTCGCGGGTCCGGGCCCAGTCTGTCCAGCTCAGATTTGTGAATCCGATCGACCGTCCACGTCAACCGCAAAGCCGAGCCCCAGGGATCGGACCCTGAGAAACGCTCGCGGAGAGGATCGTCGCCGACGCAATGGGAGCCTGATCGCGGTTGCCGTGCCTGCCTGCGTTTGGTGGGTATCAAGTTCGTCCCGAAACGGTTCTCGTCCTTAGCATCGGGCCTCCGTTGCTAGGAGATCAATCCGGTCAGGCGGCTTTTGCACCTGGGCTTGACGGGCCGCTTTCAAGGCGCAGCTGTGGTCTATGAAGCTCCAGCCTCACAGTAGAGAGCGAGCGTTGCCTTGCCCAAGGTTTCGAGGTCAATTTGTCCCCTATCGAAACGTTTCGCCGCCTCGTCGAATTTCCCACCCTTTCCGCGCCAACTGTAGGGAGGGCCGAGAATTGTGTCAGTGCTGCAGAGTTCATTCGCCGTCAAGACGATCAACCGTCCGGCACCGAGTTCCGCGTTGTGATCGA
>CAZQET010000069.1:0-1965 GCA_964591825.1 uncultured Conexibacteraceae bacterium | reverse complement strand
ATCCACGTCATCGACCTCGTCCAGACCGAGGCGCTGCTGGAGAACGCGCGCCGCTTCGTCGGCGAGCTTGCCACCGCCGGCGGCACGGTGCTCTTCGTCGGCACCAAGAAGCAGGCGCGCGGCCCGGTCGAAGAGTGGGCCGACCGCTGCAAGATGCCTTTCGTCAACCAGCGCTGGCTGGGCGGGCTGCTGACCAACTTCAACACGATGTCGGCGCGGATCGCCCGCCTGCACGAGCTCAGCAATTGGCAGGAGGAGGGCAAGCTCGATCTGCTGCCGACCAAGGAGCGCATGGGGATGCAGGCCGAGCTGGCCAAGCTCGAGTACAACCTGGGCGGCGTCCGCGACATGGAGCGGCTGCCCGACGCAGTCTTCGTCACCGACCTCAAAACCGAGGAGATCGCCGTGCGCGAGGCGGCCCGCCTGCGCATCCCGATCATCGGCCTGGTCGACACCAACTGCGATCCGACTCCGATCGACTACGTGATCCCCGGCAACGACGACGCGATCCGCTCCTGCCAACTGGTGATCGGCACGATCGGCTCCGCGGTCGACGAGGGCGCCGGCGCCTGGCGAGTGCAGGAGGAGAAGCGCATCGCCGAGGAAATGGAACGGCGCAAGCGCGAAGAGGAAGAGCGGAAGAAGCGCGAGGAAGAAGAGAAAGAGCGGGTTGCGGCTGAGGAAGCGGCCAAGAAGGCTGCTGAGGAGGCTGAGAAGGCAAAGCAGGCCGCGCAGCAGCAGGCTCAAGCGCAGCAGCAGGGACAAACCCAAAGCCCAGAGGCTGGGGCTGCGGGTCCTGTCGCTGCAGGGGACCCACCGCCCCCTGCGGTCGCTAAAGCGTCCTCGGGGGCGGTACCCCCTACAGCGCCACCCGCAGCAGCAGCCGCTGAGGCCCAGGGTTCGGGCGCCAGGGCTTCCGACGGGCCGAAGGTTGCCCCAGCGGCTGAGTCGGCTCCGGTCCAGCCCGCCGCCGAGCAGAAAGCTCCTGGGTCCGCGGTGGAGGAGAAGGCTTCGGAGACGACTGAGCAGGCGCCCGCTGAGGCTGCTGAGACTGGGGAGGCGAAATGAGCGTTACGGCTGCTGACGTGAAGGCGCTTCGGGATCGGACCGGGGCGGCGATGATGGATTGCAAGGCGGCCCTGACGGAGTCGGAGGGAGACGTCGACCGCGCGATCGAGATCCTGCGGGTCAAGGGGCAGGCCTCGGCAGCGAAGCGCGAGGGGCGGGGGACGAACGAGGGAGTCATCGCCTCCTACATCCACGCCAACGACAAGGTCGGGGCGATGGTCGAGGTGCAGTGCGAGACGGACTTCGTCGCCCGCAACGAGGACTTCAAGGCGTTCGCCTACGAGGTTGCCCTGCACGTCGCCGCCACCGCCCCCAAGTATGTCTCCACCGAGGAGATCGACGAGGCCGAGCGCGAAGCCGAGCGCAAGGTCTTCGAGGAGAAGGCGCGCGAAGAAGGCAAGCCCGACAACGTGGTCGAGAAGATCGTCGAGGGGCAGCTGGCCAAGTGGGGCAGGGAAGTCGCCCTGCTCGACCAGGAGCACGTCAACTCCGAGAAGCACGAATCGAAATCGATCGAGGAGCTGCGCCAGGAGCTGGCGGCGAAGACGGGCGAGAACGTCCGCGTCGCCCGGTTCGCCTATTTCCGCGTCGGCGAATAAGCTCGCGGCCCAGATGGCCGCCTCGCCCCAGTTCAAGCGCATCCTGCTCAAGCTCTCCGGCGAGGCCCTGATGGGCGACCTCGACTACGGCACCGATGCCGCTGAGGTGAAGCGGATCGCCGAGCAGGTGGCGGCCGTCCGGAGTCGGGGGATCGAAGTGGCGATCGTCGTCGGCGCCGGCAACATCTACCGCGGCCTCTCCGCCGCGGCCGAGGGCATGGACCGGGCGACGGGCGACTACATGGGCATGCTGGCAACGGTGCTCAACGCGCTCACCCTGCAGGACGCCCTGGAGAAG
>CAZQET010000068.1:0-2230 GCA_964591825.1 uncultured Conexibacteraceae bacterium | reverse complement strand
GATTACGAGCGCGTCTTCTACAGCTCCGACGAGTCGCAGTACCGCTGGTCCCAGTGGCTCTTCATCACCCTGCTCGAGGCAGGGCTGATCTACCGCGACGACGCGACGGTCGACTGGTGCGACCACTGCCGCACGACGCTCGCCGCCTTGCAGGTCGAGGATGGCCGCTGCTGGCGCTGCCACAACGAGGTGCGGTTGATCCGCCGTCCGACCTGGTTCCTGCGCGTCACCCCGTACCTCGAGGAGAACGACGCCCGCCTCGCCGAGCTCGAGGCGAGCGGCGACTGGGACGAGATCTCGCTCTCCACCCAGCGCTACATCCTCGGTCGCAGCGACGGGGTGGAGGTCGACTTGGCCGGCCCCGACGGTGAGGCCTTCGCTGCCTTCTCGCCGCATGGCGACGCCGCCGCCGCGGCGAGCTTCGTGCTGCTCTCCCCCCGCCATCCCGGGGTCGAGCGCTGGGCGGCCGACCCGGCCGTCGCCGAGCAGCTCGACGAGCTGCGCTCGGGCGGCTGGGAGCGCAGTGCCCGCGACGCCGCCTCGGTGCCGCTCGTCGACACCGGCGCCAGCGCCATCGCGCCGTGGAGCGGCGCCGAGCTGCCGCTCGTCGTATCGCCGCTCGCCGACGCCCGCTACGGACCGACGGCCGCGCTCGGCATCCCCTCGGTCGACGAGGCTGATGCAGCGCTGGCGGCGCGAATCGCGCGGCTGGGGGAGGCGCCCGCCATGGCGGGCGACCCCACCGCCCCCGAGGCCCGCGCCGCAGTGCGTTACCGCGCGGCCGACTTCTCGATCTCGCGCCAGCGCTTCTGGGGCACGCCGATCCCGATCGTCCACTGCGAGACCTGCGGCCCGGTGCCCGTTCCCGAGGCCGAGCTGCCAGTGGTCCTGCCCCGCGACGTCGAGCCGACCGGCGAGGGCAACCCGCTCGCCGAGATGCCCGAGTTCGTCGACGTCGAGTGCCCGCGCTGCGGCGAGCCGGGAAAGCGCGAGACCGACACGCTGGACTGCCACTTCGACGCGCTCTGGCTATGGGTGCCCTCGGCGGTGCCGCCCGAGGAGCGGGCTGAGGGGATGTTCAGCCACCCGGAGCTGCAGCGCTGGCTGCCCTCCGGGCGACTCGTCGCCGGCGCCGATTCCGGCGGCTTCGTCTTCGATCAGAGGGTTGTGACCAAGGCCCTGCGCGATATCGGCCCCTTCGCCTTCATGGCCGAGGGCGAGCCCTTCGCGGGCTGTCTCTTCCATGAGATGGTGATCGCCGACGGGCGCAAGATGAGCAAGCACCTCGGCAACGTCGTCGACCCCGACGAGCTGGTCGAGCAATACGGCGCCGACACGGTGCGCCTGGCGGTGCTTTACGCGGCCGGCCCGGCCAAGACGCTCAACTGGAACGACGGGGCGCTGCGCTTCGCCGGCCGCTTCCTGCACAACGTCTGGAGCTACACGCAGGAGCGCCTCGCGGGGCTGGAGGCGGCGCCCGAGGACGCCGAGGCCGCCGCCGACACGGAGTTCATGCGCGAGCGGCTGTGCAAGTGGTGCGACAACGGCCTCGCTCGCATCACGGCGGATCTGGAGCAGCTGCAGATACACAAGGCGGTGCGCAACGTCACCCGTCTCTTCGAGCGCATCCAGGACTTCGAGAAGCGCGTGGTCCAGCGCCGCGGTCAGCTGAGCCGCGCCGACGCGGAGGCGCAGCTGGCCGCCCTCGTCCTGCTCGCGCGCACGCTGGCGCCCTTCGCTCCGCACGCGGCCGAGGCGCTGCTGCTGGCCGCCGGCGAGGGGGTCTCTGGGGTTCCCGGCGCCTGGCCGGAGCGGCTCGAGCTGCCCGATCTCGAGGCCGGCGCAGCCGCCTGAGCCGGCTCGCGCCCGGTAACCGAATATTTACGCTAAAAAGACTTGACCAGTTTGATTGAGTCTGTTATACGTACCCCTGCTGACGACCAAGCGCCAAGTGGAGAGGTGGGACCCCAGTCGGGCGGCTCGCCTTGCGATGGCAAAGGAGTGACCAGTCATGAGTCGAGTTGTTGGCCGTACAAAGCGCACCAGGGAGGCGACAGCGTCGTGGGCATTGCCCCACCTCCAGCTCGCGGCGTTGCCCGGTGCCACGGCCACATCGCCCTTCCACCTCTGGCAGCCTGGCCCCCGGAGAGGGGGGGCGGCCATGTAATGGGCCGTGGCGCTAGGGCGGCGTGGCTATGGGAACGGTCACGCCGATGTCGCGCCGGGGAGC
>CAZQET010000067.1:0-7922 GCA_964591825.1 uncultured Conexibacteraceae bacterium | reverse complement strand
TCGTCGTTGCCTGGCGCCACGTGCACGACATCTTCACCGCGGTCGGCGCCGACAACGTCACCTGGGTCTGGTGCCCCAACGTCGATCCCGCAGGCGCCCTGCACGACCTCGCCTCGCTGTATCCGGGCGACGAATACGTCGACTGGACCGGGCTGGACGGCTACAACTGGGGCCTCAATCCGGCCAAGCCCGATCGCTGGCGCAGCTTCAACGAACTGTACGAAGCGACCTATCGGCGCATCGCCGGCTCGATCGCCCCCGACAAGCCGATGCTGATCGGCGAGATGGGCTCGACCGAGGACGGCGGCTCGAAGGCGGAATGGATCTCCGAAGCGCTGCAGGCGATCCCGGCCAGCTACCCGGCGATCCGCGGCATGCTCTGGTTCGACACCTACGACGACGGCATGGACTGGCCGATCGAGACCTCGAGCAGCGCGGAGGGCGCCTTCGCCCAGGCGATCCAGAGCCCGGCCTACGTCCCAGCGGCGGAGGCGGGAACGGCAATGGGACCGATTGCACCCCCGAATTGACGAGGGGCGCCCTTCCCTAAACTCCGCCAGCCCCGCAGCCGATGCACACGCGAATGCCAAGCAAGACGACCATAGCCAGGCTGGCGGTGACGCTGCTCGGACTCTTGCTCGTCTTCGGCGCCCTCGCGGTCCCCGCCCTGGCGCGCTCCAACCACCACCCACGCCACCATCGGGCGCTCAATCAGCGGCCGCTCTACTGGGGAGCCTGGATCGGCGACCAGCTGACCGGCACCGAACCGCCCTGGGACATGTCGGCGGTCGACCAGTTCCAGGGCCTGGTCGGCAAGGGCCTCTCGCTGATCGCGCTCGGCTCGCCCTTCGCCGACTGCAGCTCCTCGCCGTGCACGTTCTTTCGGTTTCCCACGGAAGCGATGAACAACGTGCACGACTACGGCGCGATCCCCTTCTTCAACTGGGCCTCGCAGGCGACCTCCTCGGACCCGGGCGGCGCGACCGTGATGCCCGACTTCCAGCTCTCCGACGTGATCGCCGGCACCTACGACTCCTACATCCGCAGGTTCGCCGAAGAAGCCCGCGACTGGGGGCACTCCTTCTTCCTGCGCTTCGACTGGGAGATGAACGGCAACTGGTTCCCCTGGGGGGAAGGCGTCAACGGCAACAACCCCGGCGAATTCGTCGCCGCCTGGCGCCACGTGCATGACATCTTCACCTCGGTCGGCGCCACCAACGCGACCTGGGTCTGGTGCCCCTACGCCGAGGTCGACCGCCACTTCGCCGCCCTCGCCCCGCTCTACCCCGGCGACGAATACGTCGACTGGACCTGCATGGACGGCTTCAACTGGGGGCACAACCCGACCAACCCGCACAGCTGGAAGAGCTTCTCGCAGATCTTCGCCCCCACCTACCGAAGGCTGGTCAAGCGGATCGCGCCGAGCAAGCCGATCGTGCTCGCCGAGATGGCCTCGACCGGCAAGGGACAGGCGAAGGCGGGCTGGATCCGCGACATGTTCACCCAGCTGCGCACGAGCTTCCGCCGCATCCGCGGCCTGATCTGGTTCGACCAGGTCGACCGCGGCGTCGACTGGCCACTCGAGACCTCTCCCGCCGCGGCTCGGGCATTCGCCAGCGGCGTGAGCAAGCAGGGCTTCCAGAGCAACGGCGCAGCGGCGGTCGTCGCCAGCCCGATCCAGCCACCGGGTTGATCGGATCGCAGGTATCTCCCGTACCGAAAGGTGTCTACCAAGCCGCTCGACGGTAGAAGCAAAGGCTCCTCGTAGGGGTTAATACGTAAATGAAGAGCTCCGCGATCAGATCCTCTCTGGCGCTCGCCGCCCTCCTGCTGCTTGGCGCGTCTGCGCAGGCGCAGGCCAAGGCGCCGCCGCAGCCGCTCTACTGGGGCGCTCAGATCGGCAACCAGTTGACCGGGGAAGCGGCGCCCTGGGACATGAACGCGCTCGCCGCCTTTCAGAGCCTCGCTCGCAAGCCGCTCTCGCTGGTCTCCTTCTCGGCGCCGTTCTCCGAATGCGACGGCTCGAACTGCACCTTCATCAATTTCCCCTTCACCCCGATCGAAAGCGCCCGCACCTACGGTGCGATCCCGGTGTTCAGTTGGAGCTCCTCCTCGACACCCGAAGACGGCCCCCAGCGCCCCTGGAAGCTCTCCAAGATCGTCGACGGCAGCCTCGACCCCTACCTGCGCCAGTTCGCCGAAGCCGCAAAGGCATGGGGCCACCCCTTCTTCCTGCGCTTCGACTGGGAGATGAACGGCTTCTGGTTCCCCTGGTCGGAAGGAGTTAACGGCAACAAGAAGGGCGAATTCGTCGCTGCCTGGCGCCACGTGCACGACATCTTCACCTCGATCGGCGCCACCAACGCGACCTGGGTCTGGTGCCCGAACGTCGATTTCACCCGAAAGCTGATCCCGCTCGACAAGGTCTACCCCGGCAACGCCTACGTCGACTGGACCTGCTTGGACGGCTTCAACTGGGGAAAGCGCTCGGACTCCGCCGGCTGGCAGAGCTTCAACCAGGTCTTCCACGAAACCTACAAGCGAGTGCTGCGCATCGCCCCGCACAAGCCGATGATGATCGGCGAGGTCGCCTCCAACGAGAAGGGCGGCTCCAAGCCGGCCTGGATCAAGCAGACGCTGGGCCTAATCCCATCGAGGTACCGCAAGGTCCGCGCCCTGGTCTGGTTCGACGTCAAGGACCGCAACACCCACTGGCCGATCGAGAGCTCGCGCAAGTCCACCAACGCCTTCGCCAAGGGCATCTCGCGCACGGTCTACCGCCCCAACGAATTCGGCAGCCTCGCAACCAACAGCCCAATCCCCCCGCCGAGCTGGCCCTAGCCAGATTCCACGCGACTGTTCGATTGACCCACGCATAGGGGGGCAAATCGAACTATCGGCAGGACGCCTCAGCTCAGACGCCGCTCGAGGTCTGCCAGCTGCTGGTGCAGCTGCTCCGGCAGCTTGTCCCCGAACTGCGCCAGGTGCTCCTTCATCTGGGGCAGCTGCCGGCGCATCAGGTCATCGTCGACCGAGAGCAGCTCGCGCATCGCCTCGGCGTCGACGTCGAGTCCCTCGGTGTTGATCGCCCCCTCGGCGGGAAGCAAGCCAATCGCGGTCTCGACCGCGTCGGCGGAACCCTCGCAACGGCGGAAGACCCACTCGAGCACGCGGCTGTTCTCGCCGAAGCCAGGCCAGAGGAAGTTGCCCTCGTCGTCCTTGCGGAACCAGTTGACGTAGAAGATGCGCGGCAGCTGCACTCCCTCTCGGCCCCCGATCTTCAGCCAATGGGCGAAGTAGTCGGCCATGTCGTAGCCGCAGAACGGCAGCATCGCCATCGGGTCGAAGCGCAGTTCGCCGACGTTGCCAGCGGCGGCGGCGGTCTTCTCCGAGGACATCGTCGCGCCGAGGAAAACGCCGTGCTCCCAGTCGAAGGCCTCGTGGACCAGCGGCACCGTGGTGGCGCGGCGGCCGCCGAAGAGGAAGGCGTCGATCGGCACCCCTGAGGGGTCTTCCCACTCGGGGGCGATCGTCGGGCACTGCGAGGCGGGCGTGGTGAAGCGGGCGTTGGGATGGGCGGACGGGGCATCGGCCTCCGGCGTCCAGTCGTTGCCGTGCCAATCGACCAGATGCTCGGGCGGCTCGGAGGTCATGCCCTCCCACCAGACGTCGCCGTCGTCGGTTTTGGCACAGTTGGTGAAGATCGAGTTGCTCTCGATCGTGCGCATCGCGTTCGGGTTCGTCCCCTCGCCGGTGCCCGGCGCGACGCCGAAGAAGCCAGCCTCGGGATTGACCGCGTAGAGGCGGCCGTCCTCGCCGAACTTCATCCAGGCGATGTCGTCGCCGATCGTCTCGACCTTCCAGTTGGGCAGGCTTGGGATCAGCATCGCCAGGTTGGTCTTGCCGCAAGCCGAGGGGAAGGCGCCGGTGACGTACTTGACCGTGCCTTCGGGCGAGGTCAGCTTGAGGATCAGCATGTGCTCGGCCAGCCAGCCCTCGTCGCGAGCCATCGCCGAAGCGATCCGTAACGCGAAGCACTTCTTGCCCAACAGCGCGTTGCCACCGTACCCGGAGCCGAAGGACCAGATTTCTCGCGTCTCGGGGTAGTGGACGATGTACTTGTTGTCCTCGTTGCAGGGCCAGGGGACGTCTTCGACCCCGCCGGAGAGCGGCATGCCAACTGAGTGCACGCAGGGAACGAACTCGCCGCCTTCATTGAGCACGTCAAGTGCTCCTTTACCCATGCGGGTCATGATCCGCATCGAGACGGCGACGTAAGGCGAGTCGGTCAGCTGCACGCCGATGTGGGCGATTGGCGAGCCGAGCGGACCCATCGAGAAGGGCACCACGTACATCGTGCGACCGACCATGCAACCCCGGAAGAGACCCTTCAGCGTCTCCCGCATCGCGGCGGGGTCGCGCCAGTTGTTGGTTGGGCCGGCGTCCTCCTCGCGCTCGGAGCAGATGAAGGTGCGATCTTCGACCCGGGCTACGTCGGCGGGATCGGAGAGGGCGAGGTAGGAGTTGGGGCGCTTGGCCTCGGAGAGGCGCTCGAAGGTGCCCGCGTCGATCAGAGTCTGGGCGAGGCGGTCGTACTCCTCGGCGCTGCCGTCGCACCAGTAGACGGAGTCGGGTTCGGTCAAGTCGGCGATCTCACCGACCCAGTCGAGGAGCTTCTTTGCTTGCGTAATCGGCGCTTCGGCCGCAATCGTTTGGCTCATCCGCGGGACTCTATTCATTGCCGCCCCCCGGCAGGTTCGAGCGAGCTGACCTGATGGACGTCGGCTTTGTCGTTGACGATTTCGAACTTCTCCATGCCTTCAACGCCGTTGGCAAAGGAGACCTTGCAGACGAACGTGTTGCCAGGCTTGACCTCGACGCCCGAGGGACAGTCGACCGACGTGATCTTCTCGTCGGCCCCGATCCCCAGTTCCTTCTGCAGGTCCGTACGGGTCGGCAAGCTCTTTTCCAGGTCGCTTTTGACCTGTTCCTCGATCTGGGCCGTGTCGATCACAGTTTCCCCGCAACCGGTGGACAGAAACACGGCAGCGCAGAGCAAAGTCGTCGTGCCGAGAAGCCCAAAGGACCGCATCATTGGGGCGGAGTATCCCAAGCCGCTGCGGCGGGCGGGCGGCGGTTTTGGATAGGGTGCGGCGCCGCTGATGAGGTTCTTCGAGTACGAGGCGCGGAAGATCGTCGAGCTGGCGGGGATTCCCGTCACCAAGTACGGCTTCTGCACAAGCGCTGACGAGGCACGAAAGGTCGCCGAAGAGATTGGCGGTCCCGTAGTCATCAAGTCGCAGGTTTTGACGGGCGGCAGGATGAAGGCGGGTGGCGTCAAGTTCGCCGACACGCCCAACGAGGCGGCCGAGCATGCCGAGGCGATCCTGAAGCTCGAGATCAACGGGCACATGCCACGCGGCGTGCTCGTCGATCCCAAGGCCGAGGTCAAGCAGGAGTACTACGCCGGGGTCGTCTGGGACGGCACCGCGAAGCGGCCGCTGATGCTGTTCAGCGACATGGGCGGGATCGACATCGAGGAGGTTGCCGAGACCCACCCCGACCACGTCGGCCGCGGCCACGTCTCCAATCTGCTGCCGATCGCCGACTTCGAGGCCAAGCAGGTGGTCGCCGCGACCGGCGTCACCGGATCGCAGCTCACCCGGGCGACGCCGATCCTCGCCCGCCTCGCCCGTCTCTTCCGCGACAACGACATGACCCTGGCCGAGATCAACCCGCTGGCCGAGCTCGAGGACGGTAGCTTCGTCGCCCTCGACGCCCACATGGAGATGGAGAACGAGGCGGTCGGACGGCAGAAGGATCTCCTGCGCAAGCAGCTCGAGATCACCGAGGACGACACCCGCGAGACCTATGAGCCCTCCGACTTCGAGCGCAACGTCGCCGCGATCGACGCCGCCGACCATCGCGGCGTGATCCAGGGCAAGGACCACGGCTTCACCGGCAACCTCGGCCTCGTGATCGGCGCCGGCGGCGGCTCGCTGACGCTGACCGACGCAGTCCGCAGCCAGGGCGGCAAGCCGGCCAACTACTCGGAGATCGGTGGCAACCCCTCGGTCGCCAAGGCCTGCGGCCTGGCCAAGGAGGTGCTCGAAAAGGACGGCGTCGAGAAGATCGCCGTGATGATGTCGATCGTCTCCAACACCCGCGTCGACATCGTCGCCCGCGGCGTGATCAAGGCCTGCCTGGAGCTCGGCAAGGACCCCGGCGAGACGATCGCGATCTTCCGCATCCCCGGCGCCTGGGAGGAGGAGGGCTTCAAGATCCTCGAGCGCTACGGCGTCGAGTACTGCGACCGCTCGGTCTCGATGTGGGAAGCCGCCAACCGCGCCGTCACCAAGATCCAGGGGCAGGCCGCGTGAAAATCGTCGCGGTGACTGCCGGTTATTCGAATCCGCGGCGATTTTCACGCGAGCCAGGGGTGATCGCGTGAGCGCGATGACGATCAAGGAGCCGGTTTTCGATGAGCGGCGGGAGCACCCGGGCTTCAACTGCCGTCGGGCTCGCATCGGGCGTCAAGTCGGCAGTAAGAAGGTCGGTGCGAGCCTCTGGGAGCTGCCCGAGGGCCAAGCTGCCTATCCCTACCACTGGCACGTTGCCGAGGAGGAGCTGCTGATCGTGCTCGACGGCGCGCCGTCTCTTCGCACCCCGGATGGATGGCGCGAGCTCGACGAGGGAGAGGTCGTCTCCTTCCCCTGCGGCGAGGAGGGCGCGCACCAGATCGTCAATCGCACCGAGAAGCCCGTTCGCTTCCTGGCGGTCTCCAACCAGCAGCCCGACATCATCGTGCGTCCCGACTCGCAGACGATCGGCGTCGCCGAGCGACGCCCGGAGGGTGGAGGGATCTGGGTCAATTTCCGCCTCGACGATCAGGTCGACTACTTCGAGGGCGAGGAGGAGCCGGCGTGAGCAAACTCGACACACGCGCATCCGACATTCACCACACCCTGGTGGGGTCAATGTCGGAAGGGAGTAATAGATGAGCATCTTGCTCTCCAAGGACACGACCTTCATCGTCCAGGGAATCACCGGCCGCGAGGCGGTCAACCTGACCAGGGAGTGCCTCGACTACGGCTCCAAGGTGGTCGGTGGCGTCACCCCCGGACGCAAGGGACGCGAGGTGCACGGCGTGCCGGTCTTCGACACCGTCGCCCAAGCGGTTGAGCATCACGGCGGCCCAATCGACGGCTCGGTGGTCACCGTCCCCCCCGCCTTCACCAAGGACGCGGTGCTGGAGGCGATCGAGAACGGGATCAAGCTGATCGTGATCGTCACCGAGCGCATCCCGCGCCGCGACGTCGCCCAGATGGTCGAGCTCGCGAACCTGCGCGGCGCGCGGATCATCGGCCCCAACTGCCTCGGCCTGATCGTTCCCGAGGTCTGCAAGATGGGCGGCATCGGCGGCCCCGCGAAGGACGCGGCCAAGGCCTACGCCCCCGGCCCGGTCGGCGTGATGAGCCGCTCGGGGGGGATGACCACGGAGATCTCCTCCTCGTTGACCCAGGCGGGCCTGGGGGTCTCCACCGCCGTCTCGATCGGCGGCGACGCGATCATCGGCTCCACCTACGCCGAGCTGATGCCCTACTTCGAGGCCGACGAGCAGACGCAAGCGATCGTGATCTACACCGAGCCGGGCGGCCGCATGGAGGCGCAGCTGGCCGAATGGGTGAAGGACAACGACTCGCGCCTGCCGATCGTCGCCTTCATGGCGGGCAAGTTCATGGACGACGAGGAGATGCAGGGGATGTCGTTCGGGCACGCGGGCACGATCGTCGAGGGCAAGGAGGACAGCGCGACCGAGAAGATCGCCCGGCTGGAAGCAGCCGGCATCCCCGTCGTGCAGCGGATCGACGAGATCCCCGACCTCGTGAAGGCCAAGCTCGCCGAGCGGACTGGCAGCGCGG
>CAZQET010000066.1:0-1558 GCA_964591825.1 uncultured Conexibacteraceae bacterium | reverse complement strand
TTTCCCTCAGTCACGGGCAGGGGCGTCGGCTGGAGCTGCCGGTTCGCCTGGAGCCGCTCGAGCTCGGCGGCCAGTCCTACGTCTCTCCCGGCTCGGTTCCGGCCCGGCTCGACATCTCCCGGCCCAGCGGTGGCTACGCGTTCCGGCTTCGTTTCCCGGTGCGGATCGAGGGGCCCTGCATGCGCTGCCTGGAGAGCGCAGCGTTGGAGGCGGAGGTCGATGCGCGTGAGGTGGCACAGGAGGGCACCGAGGACGAGGAGCTTCTCAGCCCGTACGTCGAGGACGACGAGCTCGACCTCGGCCGCTGGGCCCATGACGCCGCCGTTCTCGCCATTCCGAGCCAGTTCCTCTGTCGTCCCGACTGCGCCGGCCTCTGCCCGGTCTGCGGCGAGTCGCTGAATGACGCCGATCCCGCCGCGCACGAACACGAAACCGCTCCAGATCCAAGATGGGCCAAGTTGAAGAAGCTAAAGCTGGAGTGACGCTCTTCCGCGGGTGGCATGGGGTGAGGGGGTCGAGGACAGCCCGTGGACTGCCCGCAGATCCCCTCGCCCCATGACAGGACCCGCGGTCGAGCGTCCAGCCGCTACCATGCTCCGCTCATGGCTGTACCGAAGAAGAGAACCTCCAGCGCGCGGCGGGACAAGCGGCGCGCTCAGCACAAAGCGGGGAAGGCGAAGCTCAATCGTTGCCCGCGCTGTCACAGTCCGCGGCTGCCGCATCGTGTGTGCCCGACCTGTGGGACTTATGACGGGCGCGAGGTGGTCAAACACGTCGTTGCCGACCCCACCGCACCCGCCTCGCCAGACGCTGAGTAGCGATGCCTGGGGGCATCACGGTCGCCCTCGACGGTTTCGGGGCGGAGCAGGGCTTCACCACACTTGCCGAAGGGGCTCGCCTTGCCGCGGCGGATGGGATCGCGCTGCGCGTCTTCGGTCCTTCGGCCGAGTTGGGCCTCGACGACGGCGTCGGCGGGATCGAGGTCGTTCCGACCGAGGAGTGGATTCCCAACGAGGAGGACCCGGTCAGGGCCGTACGGGGGAAGGCGGAGGCGTCGGTGGTGCGTGCCGCCGCCGACGTTGCTGCCGGCCGTTCTCAGGCGCTGGTCAGCCATGGCGCGACCGGGGCGACGATGGCGGCTGCGACCTTCGGTCTGCGCCGCCTCAAGGGCGTGCAGCGGCCGGCGCTCGCAGTGCAGCTGCCCGTGCCCGGGCAGCAGGTGCTCTTCCTCGACGTTGGCGCCAACGTCGAGGTCCGCGCCCAGCACCTGGTCCAGTTCGCCTTCCTCGGCGCTGCCTTCAGCGAGGCGGTGCTCGGGGTTTCCCGTCCGCGGGTCGGGCTGCTCTCGGTCGGCGAGGAGGCCGGCAAGGGGCGCGAGGAGGTCGTCGCTGCCAACGAGGTACTCGCCGCCGCGACCGGGATCGAGTTCGTGGGCAACGTCGAGGGCCGCGACCTGCCGGCCGGCGCCGCCGACGTCGTGGTCACCGACGGCTTCACCGGCAACGTCGCCCTGAAGCTGATGGAGGGCACAGCGAAGGCGGTGACCGGCGCCGTGCGT
>CAZQET010000065.1:0-2540 GCA_964591825.1 uncultured Conexibacteraceae bacterium | reverse complement strand
CAGCTGGACCCGGTAGCCGCGGGAGACCAGTAGGCGGCCGATCGAAGCGGCGGCGATCCCCTTGCCGAGAGCCGAGACGACCCCACCGGTGACGAAGATGAAGCGGGTATCTCCCTGAGAAGGCCTTTTCATGCTCTGCCGAGCGAGTCTAGCCAGCGCAGTGGCGGAACCGACTCGATCGTCGCCGAGATCGAACGCAACTCTCCGTAAATGGTGAGTCCAGCGACGACGGCGAGGGCGACGAGGCGCGCGTCGGCGCCGAGGGTGGTGAGCAGCCAGACGCCAGCGATCGCCCCGATCAGGTTGGAGCCGGTGTCGCCCAGCATCGCCCGCTCGCGCAGGGTGAAGGCCGCCCCGACCAGCACCGGCCCGGCGAAGATCCCCAGCAGCTCGAGCGGTGCCCAGGTCCAGGCGCCGAGGCAGAGGCCCGCGCCGAGCGCCGCCAGGCCCTTCTCGGTCCGCCCCGGCCGCAGGTCGAGCAGGTTGAAGAGGTTGGTGGCGAGGATCAGCAGCGCCACGTCAGCCAGGTAGCGCCACGATTCGAGCCCGCGCCCGGAGACGACGTAGGCGGCCAGTGCCAGCGCCCCCAGGGCCTTCACCGCCCCAGTCGAGAGACTGCCCTGGCGCAGTGCCCGCGCGTGCCCGCGCCAGCCGCGCGGCGCGCCGGCGTCCGCCCCGCGCCCCAACGAGTCATCGAGGAAGCCGAGAAAGGCGATCCCCAGCAGGTAGGGCATCCAGCGCCGCAATTCGGGCGCGAGCAGGTCGAGGTCGGCGCGGTCGTTGAGGAAGGCGAGCGGCGCCAGCGCCACCAGGGCGGCCGTCGCCAGCACCGCCCCCAGTGGGAAAGCGAGCTCGGCGCCGCGGTAGTTGACGCGAACCAGCCCGGCGTCGCGCAGCCCCCGCACCCCGGCCGGCACGACGAGCAGCGCGATCGCGATCGCGATCGGGAAGCCGACCCAGGTCATGGCGCGGCCGGCGGCAGCAGATCTGGCAGCAACCGGTCGGCCGAGCCCTTGACGCCGAAGCTGCCCTCGGCGCCAAGCAGGGCGAACACGGTCGCCACCTGCCCCGCCACGGTGTCGACGTCGTCGACGCTGGCGAGGTCGTTGCCGTTGAAGAACGAGACCGAGGATGGTTCGGTGGTGCTCGTCTCGACCCCGACCACCGGCGTTCGCGTCGCCGTCATCCCGCTCATCAGCGCCGCTTCCAGCTGGCTCGCGTCGGTCCGCTGCACCTGGCCCATCTCTTCGGGCACCTGGCGCACGACGATCATGCCGTCGAGGCGGCCGAAGTTGCCGCTCGCCCGCGAGAAGAGATGGCCACGGACCCGCTGGAGCAGCACGCCGCCGAGCACCAGCTGACGGCCAAGCCCGGTGCCGAATGCGGTCAGCGCTTCGGGGTTGCGCCGCAGGCGGGCGAAGCGGGTTTTCGCCAAATCTCCGGCCAGGCCGTGCAGGTCGACCGGCTCGCGCACGACCCCGATGCCGACCAGCCGCGCGCCGGTGGATCCCAGCGTGTCCTCGATTGCGGCCACCGTTCCGCCGGGAAGGTCACCGAGCCCGATCACCCCGATCCGCCTCCCCGCCAGGCGGTCGTGCACCAGCGCCGGGTAGACGCGTTCGGCGAATTCGTCGGAGCGGCCCAGCTTGGCGTTCAGTTCGTCGACTCGCTGGCGCGCATCCTGGAGGTTGCCGGTCAGGCTCTGCTCGAGGTTCTTGCGCGTGCTGTTGAGCGCGTCGCCGCCGAACTCGGCCCCGACGAGGATGCCGATCGCCAGCGCCAGGAAGACGGCGATCAGCGAAGTCGCGTGGTATCGGGCGCTGTAACCCATACGGTCGAGAAAGGCTAGATGCCGAGGCCGGCGGCCGCTATAGGCCGAGCCAGATCCTGATCTTCAGCCAGACCAGCTGGAAGAGGTCGTTGAGGGCAGGCGAGGTGATCACGAGGATGGTCAGCAGCACCGCGAAGGTGGCGATGAAGAGGACCATCGGGCCGAAGGGCGAGCTCGGGTGATAGAGCCTGCTCACGCCCTTGGCGTCGACCAGCTTCTCGCCGATCCGCAGGCGGGTGAGGAAGGTCGAGGACATGCCTCCGCGCTTGCGGTCGAGGAACTCGATCAGGTTGAAGTGGGCGCCGACGCTGACGATCAGCGCCGCCCCCTTCTCGTGCGCAAGCAGCATCGCCACGTCCTCGCTGGTGCCGGCGGCGGGCAGCACGGTGTGCTCGAGGCCGAGGTCGAGCAGCCGCTGACGGCCAGGAGCCCGCCCGTCGGGGTAGGCATGGACGATCAGCTCGGCCCCACTGCACAGCGCCTCGTCGCCGGCCGAGTCCATGTCGCCGAGGATCACGTCGGGCTTCATCCCCGCCTCGAGCACGCCGTTGGCCCCGCCGTCGACGGCGACGATCAGCGGCCGCACGTCGCGTACGTAGGCGCGCAGCGCCTTCAGGTCACGGCGGTGCCGGTCGCCGCGAACGACGATCAGCACGTGGCGGTCGCGAAAGCTGGCGCGCGTCGGCGGGAACTCGACGCTGCCGGTGAG
>CAZQET010000064.1:0-3466 GCA_964591825.1 uncultured Conexibacteraceae bacterium | reverse complement strand
GCTTCGGCTACGGCGCGACCGTGGCCGAGGACGAACGGATGATGCGCGCCTACCACGAAGCGCTGCGGCCCGGGGGACGGATGGCGCTCGAGCTCTCCGACCTCGAGCGCTCCCGCCACCGGCTGAAGACCGACGAGGGCGTGGTCGAACGGGAGACCAACGGCGTCCAGGAAACGCTCGACGTCGACTTCTCGACCGGGATGCTGCACGTCCACTACGTCTTCGGCGACGACGAAGTCGACTCGCGCATCCGCATGTACGAGGCCGATGACCTCGAACGGATGGCCGCCGAAGCCGGCTTCCACGAAATCGGGCGCTACGGCAACCTCGCCGGCGGCCCCAAGCGACCCGAGGACCGCCTCGTCCTCGTCGGCACCGCATGACCAATCCGGGTGCAACGTTTTTTCCCCTCCTCCCGGGTACAACGCGTTGCACCCGGGAGGGTCGGTGATGGCTGCAACGCCTTCACCCCCTGAGAGGGGGACAAAACGTTTCACCCGGGGGGCGGCGGTTGTGGTTGACGCTTACTCGACCGGGGCGCGGTTGGCGCCGCGTTTCGCCGCGGCGGGGCTGCCGGTGGTGCACGTGCAGAGCAGCCCGAGCCTGCCGGCCTTCTACCTGCGCGGCTTCCGCGCCGGGGACTTCGTCGAGAACGTCGTCCACGATGGCGACCTCGAGGCGACGACGGCCCGGGTCGCGAGCTTCGACCCCGCCTTCGTCGTCGTCGGCGCCGAGCCGGGGGTGCCGCTCGCCGACGCGCTCAGCGAGCGGCTCGGCCTGCCCTCCAACGGCAGCGCCCAGAGCCGCGCGCGACGCGACAAGAACGCGATGTCCGAGGCGCTTCGCGCCGCCGGACTGCGCACGGCCGAGGCGCTGAAGGCGTCCGGCGCCGCGGAGGCCGTCGCCTGGGCGCGGGAGCGCGGCGGTGCCCCGGTCGTCGTCAAACCGCTGGACAGCGCCGGCACCGACGGCGTGGCCATCTGCCGCGACCCGGCTGAGATCGAGGCCGCCTTCGCCGCCAACCTCGGTCGGCCCAACGCCCTGCACGGCGCCAACGAGGAGCTGCTCGTGCAGGAGCTGCTCGAGGGCACCCAGCTCTTCGTCAACACGATCAGCTGGGACGGCGTCCACCACGCCTCCGAGGTCTGGCGCGACAACAAGCTGCGACGCGGCGCCAACTTCATCTACGACTACGAGGAGCTGCTGCCGCGCCACGGGGAGCAGCAGGACCAGGTCGTGCCCTACGTCGAATCGGTTCTCGACGCGCTCGGCATCCGCTACGGCCCGGCGCACACCGAGGTGATGCTGACCGCGACCGGTCCCGTCCTGGTCGAGTCCGGCGCCCGCCTGCACGGCTCGGTCCCCGACGGGGTCGTCGACCGCTGCACCCCCAGCCACCAGACGTTGACCGCGGAGGCCTATCTCGACCCGGAGTCGATCGCGCGTCGCGCCCAGCATCCCTATGAGCTGGCCGCGGGCGCCTACTGCGTGATGCTGATCTCCAAGCACGAGGGTCGCATCGTCGGCGACGGCGGCATGCGCGAGATCGAAAGGCTGCCCTGCTTCGCCGGCACGATCAACATGCTCCACCCCGGCGACCGCTTGAGGCAGACCGTTGACCTCTTCTCGTGCCCGGGCTTCATCTACCTGGTCGACCCAGACCGCGATTGCCTCAAAGCCGATTACGACCGCATCCGCGAGCTCGACGCCGCCGGCACGGTGTTCGAGCTCGACGAGCTGGTCGTCTCCTGAGCTTCCGGGTGGAAGCCCGGATCAGCCGCCGCGCTTGCGCAGGGTGCGGCGGCCTACCTGCAGCAGGGGCCCGGCGCCCTCGCGCAGCGCCTTGGTGCGCGTCGCCCCGCGCCCGTAGAGCAGCTTCGCCGAGGCGCGGACCGCTTCGCCCAGCGTCCTGTCGTAGGGGTGCCACCAGAAGTCGCGGGTCATGCCCGGCTCCCAAGCGTTCATCTTGATGTTGACGCACTCGTAAAAGCCGAATTTGGAGTGCGAGCGGCCGATGCCGGAGTCCTTGACGCCTCCCCAGGAGCACTGGCAGGCGCCGTGGCTGAAGGAGTGGTCGTTGATCCAGACCATCCCCGACTCGATCCGGCGGGCGATCCGCTCGCCCTTCTGGCGGTCCTTGGTCCAAACCGAGGCGCCGAGCCCGAACTCGGAGTCGTTGGCGAGCTCGATCGCCTCCTGCTCGGAGGAGACGACGACGATCGGCAGCACCGGGCCGAAGATCTCCTCCTTCATGATCCGCATCTCGTGCGTGACCCCGGTGAGCACGGTGGGGGCAATGAACTTGCCGGGGAGGCCGGGCACCTCGGTTGGCCCGCCGCAGAGCTTGGTCGCGCCGGAGGCGACCGCGTCCTCGATCAGGTCAACGACGATCTCGTACTGAGTGTCGGCCGTCATCGGGCCGATTTCGGTGTCCCACTGCAGCGGGTCGCTGAGCCGCATCTTCGCCGCCTCGCGGGCGACGCCCTCGACGAAGCGGTCGGCGATCTCCTCGACGACGTAGACGCGCTCGATCCCCGAGCAGGTCTGGCCGGCGTTGGCAAAGCCGCCCCAGACGGCGCCGGAGATCGCGTTGGCCAGGTCGGCGTCGGCGCAGACGATCATCGGGTCCTTGCCGCCCAGCTCCAGTACCGAGCCCTTGAGGCTCTCCGCGCAGACGGCGCCGACCTTGCGGCCGACCTCGACCGAGCCGGTGAAGAAGACCTTGCCGACGCTGGAGCGGGCGAGCGCGTCGCCCACCGCGCCGCCGCCGTGCACGACGCGGATCAGCCTCTCGGGGAGGCCCCCCTTCTCGAAGATGCGGCGGATCGCCTCGCCCAGCAGCGGCGTCAGGCTGGCCGGCTTGAGTACCACCCCGTTGCCCGCCATCAGCGCGATCGCGACCTCGCCGAAGGGAATCGACCAGGGATAGTTCCAGGGCGCGATCACCCCCACGACCCCGATCGGCTCGTAGGAGAAGTGGCCTTTCTTGCTCATCGTGAAAGCCTGGCTCATCCGCACCTTCTCGTCGGCGAGGATCTTTGGGCCGGCCTTGGCGCACCAGTGCAGGGCGTCGACCGTCGGCAGCAGCTCCATCGTGTACGCCTCGGCGCGCGGCTTGCCCTGCTCCTGCACGAGCAGCTCAGCGATCGCGTCGATTTCGTCGAGCAGCGCGTCCGCGGCGCGCTTCATGTAGGCGGCGCGGGCCTTCAGCGAGAGCTCGCCCCAAGCCGGCTGGATGCGAGCGACGTCGTCGACGACGGACTGCACTTGGTCGGGCGTGATCGTCGCGACCGAGCCGACCAGCTCACCGGTGGCGGGGTTGAAGGACTCGAGCGTGGACTGGGCGGGGGGTGCTCCTGCGGTGGTGGCCATGGTGGTCGATTGTAGGTGGGTTTGAGGGAGTTGGGAGAGGTGTCGTGGTGGAACAACGGGGGGGGACCCCCCCACCACAACCCACACACACAAA
>CAZQET010000063.1:0-3640 GCA_964591825.1 uncultured Conexibacteraceae bacterium | reverse complement strand
CAACCGTCGGCGCACTCCGATGGCCGCCTTTCAGATGCTGCTTGGGCTCGGGGCAGGACATCCTCCAAGCACCTACGCCGAGATCACCGACGACATCGCAGCCTGAGCGAACCGGATACTCACAAGCGCTGCTATTCGGGCTCCCTGCGTCCTTGCCTAACGACGGTTGGACCTCGTCTACCGTGGTTCTCGCTGCTGTTTGGCCTGCTCGCGGGTGCCCTCCAGCGCGCGCTCCTGGGCGAGGCGGGTGATCTGGGCGGCTTGGCGCGACATCGTCACACTGAAGTTGAGCGCCAGGCCAAGCAGGAAGAGCAGCACGATCGAGAAGAGGGCGACGTTGGTGTCGCGCACGCCCATCGCGTCGGCGACCAGCGTCAGCAGACCGGGGAAGGCCGCCCCGACCAGCATCCCCAGGCCGGCGACGAACCAGACGACGCTGAAGCGCTCCTGCAGCTTGTCCCGGCGGATTAGCTCGAGCACCAGCGCCATGAAGAGCAGCGCCAGGACCGCGGCGATGATCCGCGTCTGCGCGGTCAGGTGGACCTTGGGGCTCTGACTCGCCGCCACCAGCGCCAGCCCGCTCATCGCTCGCTCGCCTCCACGTGGCGCGGCCGGAACTGGCCGACGAGCAGGACGATCATCCCCTTGAAGATGAAGAAGGCCGAGCGCAGCGGGGTGAGGAAGGAGCTGCCGCCGACCCGCTCCAGCATCCGCACTGGCAGCTCCTCGACCCGCAGGCCCTCGCGCACGGCCAGCTGCAGCGACTCGATCTCGGCGAAGTCCGGCGAGTAGTGCTCGCTGAAGAGCGCCATCACCCGGCGGTTCGCTGCCCGCATGCCGCTGGTCGTGTCGGTGAAGCGCTGCCGCGTCGCCAGGGTGAGGAAGAAGCGGAAGACGCCGGTGCCGATGCGCCGCGAGAGGGTCGGCTTGTAGTCGTCACTCTCCGCCCGCTCCGGGTCGCGGTAGCGCGAGCCGATCACCAGGTCGGCGCGGTCGGCGTAGACCTCCTCCAGCAGGCGGGCGACCTCGCGCGGCGGGTGCTGGCCGTCGGCGTCGAGGTGCGCGCAGACGTCGTAGCCCTCGCGCAGCGCGTGCAGGTAGCCGGTCTGCAGCGCCGCCCCCAGGCCCTGGTTGAAGGGCAGCGAGGCGACCAGCGCCCCCGCCGCCCGCGCCCGCTCCGCGGTCGCGTCGGTCGAGCCGTCGTCGATCACAAGCAGATCGGCGCCCGGGATCGACTCGCGCGCCTCGCCGATCACGGTCGCGACCGAGTCCTCCTCGTTCCAGGCCGGGATGAAGACCAGCGTCCGCATCGGCCGATTCTCCCACGCCCCCCGGCCCCACACGCAGCTCCCCGGGGCGTGTCTGAGTTTGAACCCCCATATGGCGGCCTAAACTCAGACACGCCCCCGGGGAGGGGGCGGTTTGTGTTAACAACTGCTCATGAGGCGGATCGGGATGCGGCTGTGGCTGGCCGGAGCGTTTGCCGCCGTGTCGCTGATCACGGCCTTCGCCGTCTACCTGTTCGGGGAAAACCGGCAGGCGCTGATCGTCGCCGTTCTGATCGGGACGCTGGTCGGCTTCCTGATCGCCGCCGTGATCTCCCGCCGCGTCGCCCGCCTTGCCCGCGCCGCCGGCGAGATGGCCGCCGGCTCCTTCGACGCGCCCCTCCGAGTTGGCGCCCGCGACGAGATCGGTGAACTCGCCTCCGCCCTGGACTCGATGCGCGCCTCGCTGAAGGAGAGCTTCGGCGTGCTCACCGCCGACCGCAACAAGCTCGAGGCGATCTTCGACGGTCTCACCGACGCGGTGATGGTGGTCGACGACGAGGGGCCGCTGCGCTTCTCCAACAGCTCCGCCGCCGAGCTGCTCGAGGGCGGCCTGCCGCCCGAGCCGGCGCTGCCACTGCTCGCCCGCGCCGCCGAGGTCGGCTTCGCTGCCCACCCGGCGCTGCGGATCGGCGACCGCGCCTACGCGCTGCAGGCGCGGGCGCTGCCCGGCGAGCGGGCGGTCCTGGCCGTGGTCCGCGACCGCACCGAGGAGATGCGGCGCGAGTTCGCCGAAGCGGACTTCGTCTCCAACGCCGCCCATGAGCTGCGCAACCCGCTGGCCGGGATCTCGGGTGCGATCGAGGTCCTGCAGAGCGGCGCCAAAGACGACCCTCGGGCCCGCGACCACTTCCTCAACCGGCTCGCCGATGACGCCGACCGTATGAGCCGCCTGACGCAGGCGCTGCTCACCCTCGCCCGGGTCGAGCAGGTGGGGGCGGGGGAGGCCGAGGTCGTCGACGTGCCGATCGCGATCCGCGACGTGGTCGCCGCCGTCGAGCCGCGCAAGCACGTCGATCTCCAGGTCGAGGTCGAGCCCGATCTGGCCGCCAAGGCGGACCGCACGCTGGTCCGCCAGGTGATGATCGGCCTGCTCACCAACGCCTTCAAGAACACGCCACCCCCCGGCGCCGTTACCGTACGCGGCCGCCGCGACGGCGAGGACGTGATCATGGAGGTAATCGACACAGGAACCGGCATCCCCGCCGCCGAGATCGAGCGCGTCTTCGAGCGCTTCTACCGGCGCAGCGAGAGCCGCACGCAGGAGGGCTTCGGCCTCGGCCTGGCGATCGCTCGCCGCATGGTCGACGTGATGGGAGGCGAAATCGGCGCCAGCTCCATCGAGGGCGAGGGCAGCACCTTCTGGGTGCGGCTGCCGGTCGCGCAACCGAGTCCGACGCCGGTGGCCTGAGGAGGAGAGGACGATGAGCAGCGGACGCATCCTGGTCGCCGACGATGAGCCCTCGGTCCGCGAGTCGGTCGGCTATGCGCTGGCCCAGGACGGCTTCGACGTCGATGTCGCCGCCGACGGCGACGAAGCGGCGCACAAACTCAGCGACGGGATCCACTACGACCTGCTGATCCTCGACATCATGATGCCGGGGCCGAGCGGCCTCGACATCTGCCGCGACGTGCGCTCGCGCAGCGCCGTGCCGATCATCGTCCTAACCGCCAAGGACGCCGAGGTCGACAAGGTGGTCGGGCTCGAGGTCGGCGCCGACGACTACGTCACCAAGCCCTTCTCGGTGCGCGAGCTGCTCGGCCGGGTGCGCGCCCAGCTGCGCCGCCGCGAGCTCGATCGCGGACCGCTCAACCAGGCGGTCAAGATCGAAGCCGGCCCGGTGGCGATCGACCTCGTCCGCCACGTCGCCACCGTGCGCGGCGAGCCGGTCAGCCTGACTCGCTCGGAGTTCCAGCTGCTGCGCCTGCTCGTCGGCCGCCCCGGTGAGGTCTTCGCCCGCCGCCAGATCATGGAGGAGCTCTGGCAGACCGAGTTCGACGGCGACGAGCGCGCCTGCGACGTCCACATCTCCAACCTCCGCCAGAAGGTCGAGCGCGACCCCCAGCGCCCCGAGCTGGTCGTCACCGTGCGCGGGGTCGGCTACAAGTTCGACGGCCAGGCTCCCTGAGCCGGGCGCCAGGCCGGGGCGATTCATCCGTACCCGGCGGCATGCTTCCCGCACCGTGAGGCGCGATCCGTCCTATTTCCTCGTCGCCGGGGTGGCGCTGCGCGACGAGATGGCGAGGCTGCGGGGGCTGCCGGCGTTCGCCGACGGCCCCCTGGCCGCCCGCGAGCCCGAGCTCAAGGTGCGGCG
>CAZQET010000062.1:0-1562 GCA_964591825.1 uncultured Conexibacteraceae bacterium | reverse complement strand
CGCGCCGAGGTCCTCGACTCGGTCTGCGAGCAGGTCGCGGCGCTGGAGCAGGGCGGCGAGCGGGTGGTGCTGGTCACCTCCGGGGCGATCGCTCGGGGAATGCGCCTGCTGGAGCTTCCGGCTCGTCCGCGGGCGATGGATGAGCTGCAGGCGGCCTCGGCGATCGGCCAGGGCGACCTCTTCCGCGCCTACGAGAGCCGGCTGGGGAAGCACGGCACGCGCGCCGCGCAGGTGTTGCTGACCGCCGCCGACATTGCCGCTCGGACCAACTACCTCAATGCCCGCCAGACGCTGCGGAGGCTGGTTGACTGGGGGGTGGTCCCGGTCGTCAATGAGAACGACACCACGGCGACCGACGAGATCACCTTCGGCGACAACGACTTTCTCGCCGCCCAGGTGGCGATTCTGCTCGATGCCCGCCTGCTCGTTCTGCTCAGTGACGTCGACGGCCTTTATGCGGCCGATCCGCGGATCGATCCGGAGGCCGAGCTGATCTCCGAGGTCGACGATTTCGCCGAGCTCGAGTCGCTTGAGATCGGCGACCGTACGTCGGCCTTCGGCTCCGGCGGCATGCGCAGCAAGGTCGCAGCCGCCGAGATGGCGAGTGAGGCCGGCATCCCGGCGGTGATCTGCAACGGGACCGAGGTCGACACGCTCACCGCTGCGGCGGGTGCGGGCAAGGTCGGAACGCGTTTCGGGGCGCAGCCGTCAAAGGCGTCGAGCTTCAAGCTCTGGCTCAAATACGCCAAGCCGGTTCACGGCAAGCTCGTCGTCGACGAGGGTGCCGCCCGCGTCCTGCGGGATAGCGGCTCGAGCCTGTTGCCGGTTGGGATCACCGGCGTCGAGGGGGACTTCGACGCCGGTGCCGCGGTCGAGGTCGCCGCGAACGGCTCGGTGATCGGCAAGGGGATCGTCGACTATTCCGCGAGTGAGCTGGCGCGGGTGATCGGCATGAAGAGCGAGCAGGTGCGCGAGCTGCTTCCGCACGCGGCGGACGAGGTCATCCACCGCGATCGTTTCGTCCTCCTCTAGAGCCCTCAGTACGCTTTGTCCCGATGGCGGTAACGACGACCCCGATCGCGGAAACCTGCGCCGCCGCGCAGCGAGCGGCGCGCCAACTCGGTTCCGCTTCGACCGAGGCGAAGAACGCCGCCCTCGGGGCGGCGGCGGGGCTGCTGGGCGAGCGGACTGCCGAGATCCTCGAGGCGAACGCGGCCGACCTGGCCGATGAGCGGGCAATTGGCTTGACCGAGGCCTTGCGCGACAGGCTGACGCTCACCCCGGAGCGGATTGCTGCGATGGCCGATGGGGTGCGTGCGGTGGTGGCGCTGCCCGACCCGGTCGGCGAGGAGCTCGAGCATCGGACGCTGGAGAGCGGGCTCGACCTGCGCAAGGTGCGGGTGCCCCTGGGGGTGGTGGCGGTGGTCTATGAGGCGCGGCCAAACGTGACGGTCGATTGCGCGGCGTTGACGATCAAGAGCGGCAACGCGATCGTGCTGCGCGGATCCAGCTACGCCGAGCGCTCGAACGGTGCGCTGGCGGCGATCGTCCGCGAGGCGCTC
>CAZQET010000061.1:0-2294 GCA_964591825.1 uncultured Conexibacteraceae bacterium | reverse complement strand
GCCCTCGAATCGAACCGCGAGCTGCGCGCCTTCTTCTTCAGCCCCTACTTCTCCTCGGCGGAGAAGGTGGCGGGGCTGAAGCGCGCCGTCTCCGGCGCCGATGCGGAGCTGCTCAACTTCCTCGAGCTGCTGATCGAGAAGCAGCGGATGCCGGAGGTCTTTCGCATCCGCCGTCAGTTCGAGCAGCTCTGGAAGCAGGAGAACAAGCGCATCGACGTCACCGTCACCAGCGCCGTGGCGCTCGACCCAGCGGTGGTCGAGAAGGTCGGCGAGGAGATCGAGCGCCAGACTGGGCAGAAGGTCGAGCTGTCCGGGCGCGTCGACGCCGAGATCCTCGGCGGCATCGTCTTGCAGGTCGGCAACAAGGTCCTCGACGCGAGCATCCGCAGTCGCTTGGAGAAACTTCGAAAGAGCGTCGCCCAGGCGGCGTAGAGGAGGAATAGAGCAGCCCCATGGACATCAAGCCGGACGAGATCGCAAGCATCCTTCGCGAGCGAATCGAGGGACTGGACACCGAATCGGCCGACCTCGCCGAGGTCGGCACCGTGCTCTCCGTCGCCGACGGGATCGCCCGCATCCACGGTCTCGACAACTGCATGGCGCTGGAGATGCTCGAGCTGCCGCACGGTGTCACCGGCCTCGCGCTCAACCTCGAGGAGGACAACGTCGGCGCCGTGCTCTTCGGCGAGTGGGACAAGGTCGTCGAGGGCGACACGGTCAAGCGCACCGGCCACCTGCTGCGGATCCCGGTCGGCGACGAGCTGCTCGGCCGCATGGTCGATCCGCTCGGCCGCCCGCTCGACGATCGCGGTGAGGTCAACACGACCCAGACCCGCCCGGCCGAGTTCAAGGCCCCGGGCGTCGTTCAGCGCCAGCCGGTCACCGAACCCGTGCAGACCGGGCTGATGTCGATCGACGGGATGATCCCGATCGGCCGCGGTCAGCGAGAGCTGATCATCGGCGACCGCCAGACCGGCAAGACGGCGATCGCGATCGACACGATCATCAACAACCGCGACAAGAACATGATCTGCATCTACGTCGCGATCGGCCAGAAGATGTCGACGGTCGTCCAGCTCAAGCAGGTGCTGGAGGAAAACGGCGCTATGAAGAACACGATCATCGTTGCCGCCCCCGCCGACGAGGCCGCCCCGATCAAGTTCATTGCCCCCTACGCGGGCTGCGCGATGGGCGAGCACTTCCTCTACAACGGCAGGGCCGCCCTCTGCGTCTACGACGACCTCACCAAGCACGCCTACGCCTACCGGCAGATGTCGCTGCTGCTGCGCCGCCCGCCCGGTCGCGAGGCCTACCCCGGCGACGTCTTCTACCTGCACTCGCGCCTGCTCGAGCGGGCGGTCAAGCTCAACGACGACCTCGGCGGCGGCTCGCTGACGGCGCTGCCGATCATCGAGACGCAGGCCTCCGACGTCTCCGCCTACATCCCGACCAACGTGATCTCGATCACCGACGGCCAGATCTTCCTCGAGTCCGACCTCTTCTACTCGGGCGTCCGCCCGGCGATCAACGTCGGCATCTCGGTCTCGCGGGTGGGCGGCAACGCGCAGACCAAGGCGATGAAGAAGGTCGCCGGCAAGCTGCGCCTCGACCTCTCCCAGTACCGCGATCTCGAGGCCTTCGCCCAGTTCGGCTCAGAGCTCGACCCGGAGACGCAGAAGACGCTCAACCGTGGTCAGCGCCTGGTCGAGCTGCTCAAGCAGAAGGAGCGCGAACCGCTCGAGGTGGCCGACCAGGTGGCGGCGATCTACTCGGGCACCGGCGGCTACCTCGACCGGATCGCGGTCGAGCGCGTCGGCGAATTCCTGCGCGACCTGAAGATCCGCCTGCACTCCGAAAGGGCGGACCTGCTGAAGCGGATTGGCGAGACCGGCAAGCTCGAGGACGTCGACGAGGAGGAGCTCGGCAAGGCGATCGCCGACTTCGTCGACGACTTCGGCCCCGATTTCGATGAGCACGGCGACCCGGTTGAGAAGGGCGAGTCGGACCGGCTCAATGCCAAGCACGAGCACGGTGAGCCGTCTTCTAGCGCCGAGGCCGAGTCCGAAGATGCTGAGAAGGAGGCCACGCCGGCCTAGTCAGGACACCGGTCTGAGCCCATGGCAACCCAGAAGGACGTCAAGAATCGCATCGCCTCGATCAAGAACATCAACAAGATCACGCGGGCGATGGAGATGGTCGCGGCGGGGCGGCGGCGCCCCCCCCCACAGCGGGTCGAGCAGCGGCGGCCCGAAGGGCCGTCGGTGCGCAAGCAGACCCCGGGCGCGGCCCAGCAG
>CAZQET010000060.1:0-6877 GCA_964591825.1 uncultured Conexibacteraceae bacterium | reverse complement strand
ACGGCGAGCGCCTCGTGCTTGGTAACGGTCTGGGTCCAGCGGATCAGCTCATCCGACTCGGTGGTCGGCGCTTTCGTCAGCGCGATCTCCAGCGCCCGCTGATAGGCGTCCTCCGCGTCCTGGGCGTCGAGTGAGTAGCGGCGGGCGGTGCGCTTCAGCGCCGCCTCGTGGCGGGCGATCATCTCGACCGCCGCGCGCCTGCGCGCCGCCGCGTCCACCAGCTTCGCTTCCGTTCCCTGGCTCATCCCTCTCCCCGCCGCGCGAAGATCGCAGGCCCAAGTCCCTGCTGGACGTCGGTTCTCCCCCCGCTTGGACGGGTGACCGGTTGCAAAGCCCGCAATTTGCGACATCCTCGCGGCGGTCGGGCCGGTAGCATCGGCGGCGATGAGCACCTGCGTGGTCACCGGCGGCGCCGGCTTCCTCGGATCGCACCTCTGCGAGCACCTGCTCGGGCAGGGGCACAGGGTGATCTGCATCGACAACCTCGAGACCGGCTCGCTGCAGAACGTCGAGCACATCCGCGACCCGAGCTTCGAGTTCCGCCACATCGACATCATCGAGCACGTCGACATCCCGGAGGACATCGACTTCGTCTACCACCTGGCCTCGCCGGCCAGCCCGATCGACTATCTGAGGCTGCCGCTGCACACGCTCAAGGTCGGCTCGCACGGCACTCATCACATGCTCGGCGTCGCCAAGTTCAAGCGCGCCCGCTTCCTGCTCGCCTCGACCAGTGAGGTCTACGGCGATCCCCAGGTCCATCCGCAGACCGAGGACTACTGGGGCCACGTCAACCCGATCGGCCCGCGTGGCGTCTACGACGAGGCCAAGCGCTACGCCGAGGCGATGACGATGGCCTACCACCGCCAGCAGGGGGTCGATACCTCGATCGTCCGCATCTTCAACACCTACGGCCCGCGCATGCGCGCCCGCGACGGCCGCGCGATCCCGACCTTCCTCCGCCAGGCGCTCGAGGATCGGCCGCTGACCGTCTTCGGCGAGGGCGAGCAGACGCGCAGCTTCTGCTACGTCGACGACCTGATCCGCGGCATCGTTGCCCTGGCCGAATCCGACGTTCACACGCCGGTCAACATCGGCAACCCGAACGAGTTCACCCTGCTCGAACTGGCGAAAACCGTGATCGAGGTGACCGAGTCGCGCTCGGAGATCGTCTTCGAGCCGCTGCCCACCGACGATCCCCAGCAGCGCCGCCCAGACATCGGCCGCGCCCGCGACCTGCTCGGCTGGGGGCCCAGCATCGAGCTGCGCGACGGCCTGCGGATGACGATCGAGAAGTCGGGCGTCGAGCGCCTCGCCGGCGCCTCCGACTAGACCGCGACCGGCTCGGGCTCGGCCACCGCGACGTCGCTCGTGCGGTAGAAAGCGAGTGAGGTCGGCACGTTGGCCAGCTCCTCGCGCATCGCCCGGAAGGTGCGCATCGCCGCCGTCTCGGTCGGCCAGCCGTAGCGCTCGAGGAACGCTTCGGAGCCGCGCTCGTCGGGGGCGCCGACGGTGGCGTCGGTGAGGGCGCCGGCCAGCGCCGCCATGCCGCGGCTGAAGCCCTCCTCCTCCCAGCGCACGCGGCCGCGCGCGTCGATCTCGACGAAGCCGTTCTCGGCGAGGAAGCTGAGTTCGACGTAGGCGGCGCCGGGGTCGCCGTAGTACTTGGGGCCGCGCCGCATGTAGTGGAGCAGCTCGGCGATGTGGGTGGCGGCCATCTCGAGCCGGGAGGCGCCGGTGATCTCCCGCCAGGGATCGGAGATCGTCATCAGGTAGCCGTAGACGTCGGCGATCGCCTCCTGCAGCGCCATGAAGGGCTCGATCCCGAGCGTCTCCATCCAGGCGTCGTAGTTCGTCGAGGGGACGACGACGTTGTGGCCATGGTCATGGCCGCGGATCCAGGGCATCAGCGTCGTCCCCACCGGCACCTCGGTCGCCCGCATCGGTCCCGCGAGCAGCGCTTCGGCGAGCGGGATCGTGATCACCGAGTAGCGGGCCAGGTGCACGTTGCGCATGTAGAGCGTGCGCTGTTCTTCCAGCGGCAGCCCGTCGACGCCTTCGTCCTCGGGCATGAAGTAGGCGAAGTGCTTGGGGTGCCCGGCGGCCTCGCCGGCCGAGATCAGCAGGTCGGTGACGTTCATCGGCAGCTTGAAGGGGACACCCATCCCCTCGACGCCGATCTCGGCTCCCACCGCGCTGAGCGCCTCCTCGAGCGAGTCGTCGAGGCGGTCGAGCTGTTCCTGCTGGGCCTCGTCGCGGGCGGCGGCGAGGAAGGAGTGCAGGCCGACGCGGGTCTTCATCCGCCAGGTGCAGAGCGGCCCGCAGACGACCTCGAGCGCGGGCGGGCGGCCGCCGCGAGCGATCTCGAGCGTCATCTCGCGGTGGTCAAGGCCGTCGGCGAGGCTCCTGGCCCGCAGCTGGATGGCCGCGGCGCTCTCGGGGTCGACCAGCTCGGCGAGCTCGCGCAGGCCCTCCGCCATCTCGCCCCGCAGGGCTGAGGCGGAGCCGTTGGCGAGAATCTCGGCCTCGGAGGTCTGCAGGCTGCGCAGCGCTTCGCTCTGAGCGGCGAGCTTCAGCAGCAGCGGCATCGCCCGCCCGGCGTTCTCCGGCGGCTCGCCGTCCAGCTGTACGTGACCGACGCCGTGCTGGTCTTCAAGCGGCCAGAACGGCGGAAGAAGCTGCGGATCCTTGCGATCTGCCGGTTCTGACATCTCCCTTCCCCCTTCTGCCTTGCCGCGCGACGCGCGTTCGATGTTCCACCTCTGGAACGGCCCTCACACCGTTCCGGTACGGCCGAAGGTACAGAAGGGAACATGGACATGCAACCGACGGACGGGAGATTCGGACTGGCGGGGCGAGGGCAAAGGAAAGGGCGGCCTGGGCCGCCCTTTCCGTCCGCGTCGTTGTCGGCGCGCTACTGCGTCTGCGCCGTGAAGGAGATCGTCCCGAGCGGGTCGCCCGCGGCGATGTGCGCGTTTTTCATGATTTCCGCTGCGACGGCTTTCGCCTGTTCTTCTGTGAGGAATTCCGGCGGTCCCTGGAGGACAGCCGTCAAATACCCTTCGTAGACCTTCGAGAAGCCGTTCAGGACTTCAGCGGCGACCGGCTGCAGGGTCGCCGAGGCGTTCTGCACGGTTACGGTCCGCGCAGTCGGATCGCTAGTCACCGTCGCGCCGGTGAGGCTGATGTCGGCTACCGAGCTGCGTCCGAGGTTGCCGAGGTTGAGTTCTTTGCTGGCGTTGGATTCGGCGATCACTTCGACCTGGACCGTCTTGGCCGCGAAGTCGAAGCTGAAGTTGCCGAGCGTGATCTTCGTTTCCAGCGCCGACGTGGGCCCGGTCGGAAGGATCTGGCTCAACTTCAGCCCGCTGCTCGTCAGCACGGTCCCGCTGCTCGCGGTCGGTGAGATGCTGCCGCCGCTGATTGGGAACGCGTAGGTCGGAGCCGGGAGGCTGGACGGTTCGCTGGTCGCGCCCACCTTTTCGATGTTGACTTCCGCTTCTTCCAGCTTTTTGATCGTCCCGGCATTGGTCGCCAGGTTGACGTTGCCGGTTGGCAGCAGCGTCACCGTCTTCGGCTGCGTTTCGCTGGCGCTTTCGCCGAGCACCTGGTTGCCCTTGAAGGGCGGCTGCGCAGCCTTGCTGGCCGCGGCACGCTTGTTCTTCGTGGTGCCCTTCTTCTTCTGACCGCTGAAGCCGAGCTTCTTGTTGAGCTGCTTGGCGGCATTCCCGGTCAGCTTCAGCGAGCCCACCTTGACGTTCACGCCGAAGCCGTTACGAGCGAAGCTGAGGCCCTTGACGGCGGCCACCTTCGTCTTCTTGCCGGCGACCTTGCCGATCAGGGCGCTCTTCGAGGTTTCGAGCACCAGTGCGTTGAGCACGGCGCTCTTCTTGCCGGCCTTGAACTTCATGCCGCCGCTCAGTTCGAGCGCGCCGAGGCCGTTGGTCGGGTCCATCGAGCCGCCGGCGACGGGCAGGGTCACTCTGGTGACCTTCACCTTGCCGGGGCTGACCTTGAGCAGCTTGATGCCGTACTTCTTCAGCCGCTTGGCAAAGCTCTTGTTGAGGGTGATGGTCGTCGTGCCGCTGGCCACTGGATCGGGCGTCGCGGATGCAACAGGGGCGAGGACGAGCACCGCAGCAAGCGCAGCGACCACCGCTACAGCCAACAGCATCGTCCCCCGAGCCCCAACTGGCTGGGTCACATGTTTCATTCGGTCCTCCGTTTGCTGCCGCCCCCTGCTGCCCACATTTGGCGGCTTACGGCAAGTCGGTTTTGCGGCTCAAGCTTATTCTTGCCCGCGGAGCTACAAACCGTAATTGGCCGCAATGTTCCGGTGCGCCATTTGCGGGCCATATCCGGGATGCGAGGCAGCGGAAGGCGGCGGCGAATGGTCCTCGCCCCATATCCTCTGGGCATGGCCACCGAAGAGACCCACCGCACGATCGCGCCGCTCGTCGGCCCCGACGACGAGCGCGTCTTCACCGACTCCGGCATTGAGATCGAGCGCGTCTACGAGGCCGACGACGTCGCCCCCGGCCTGCAGGAGCGACTCGGCGAGCCGGGCGCGCCGCCCTTCACGCGCGGCATCCATGAGGGGATGTACCGCGACCGGCTCTGGACGATGCGCCAGTACGCCGGCTTTGCCACGCCCGAGGACACGAATGAGCGCTACCGCTACCTGATCGAGCACGGCTCCACTGGGCTCTCGATGGCCTTCGACCTGCCGACCCAGCTCGGCCGCGACTCCGACGACCCGCTCTGCCAGGGCGAGGTCGGCCGCACCGGGGTGCCGATCGACACGATCGAGGACATGCGGATCTGCTTCGAGGAGATCCCCCTGGACGGCGTCTCGACCTCGATGACGATCAACGCGCCCGCGGCAATCCTGCTGCTGCTCTACGAGCTGGTCGGCGAGGAGCAGGGCGTGCCCTCCGAGAAGCTGCGCGGAACGGTCCAGAACGACGTGCTCAAGGAGTACATGGCCCGCGGCAACTACATCTACCCCCCCGAGCCGACCATGCGGCTCACCACCGACATCTTCGAGTACTGCCGCGAGAACGTGCCGAAGTGGAACACGATCTCGATCTCCGGCTACCACATCCGCGAGAAGGGCTGCTCGGCCGTGCAGGAGGTCGCCTTCACGCTCTCCAACGCGATCGCCTACGTCGAAGCGGCGCTCGAGCGGGGCTTGAAGATCGACGAGTTCGCTCCCCGCCTCGCCTTCTTCTTCAACGGCCACAATCAGGTCTTCCAGGAGATCGCCAAGTTCCGCGCGGTGCGGCGGATGTGGGCAAAGATCGTCGGCGAGCGCTTCGGGGCGCAGGACCCGAGCTCGATGAAGATCCGCTTCCACACCCAGACCGGCGGCGTGACGCTGCAGGCGCAGCAGCCCGAGGTCAACATCATCCGCGTCGCGCTGCAGGGCTTC
This sequence comes from uncultured Conexibacteraceae bacterium, assembly GCA_964591825.1. Classification (GTDB taxonomy): domain Bacteria; phylum Actinomycetota; class Thermoleophilia; order Solirubrobacterales; family 70-9; genus VRUE01. The sequence goes on along the minus strand of CAZQET010000060.1, from coordinate 1,446 downwards.
GCCGCCGTCTGCGGTGGCACCCAGAGCCTGCACACCAACGGCTTCGACGAGGCGCTGGCGCTGCCGACCGAGCGCTCGGCCCGGATCGCGCTGCGCACCCAGCAGGTTCTCGCCCATGAGTCCGGCGCCGCCGACACCGTCGACCCCTTCGCTGGCTCTTACTTCGTCGAGTCGCTCACCGACGAGGTCGAGGCCCGCGCCTGGGAGCTGATGGAGAAGGTCGAGGAGCTGGGCGGCTCGGTCGAGGCGCTGGAGTTCATGCAGCGCGAGATCGAGGAGTCCGCGCACAGCTACCACGAGCGCTACCGCAGCGGTCAGGACATCATCGTCGGCGTCAACAAGTACGTCACCGACCAGGTCGACGACGTCGACATTCTCCGCGTCGACCCCGAGTCCGAGCAGCGCCAGCTGGCGAGGCTGAAGGCCTTCAAGGAGCGCCGCGACCAGGCCGGCGTCGACGCCAAGCTCGAGTCCCTGCGTGACGTAGCCCGCGGCGAGGGCAACCTCCTGCACCCGATCCGCGCCGCGTTGGCTGCTGACGCCTCGATCGGCGAGGTGTGCGGGGCGATGCGGGATGTGTTCGGGGAATATCGGGGTGGGGCGTTTTTCTAGCGCTCTGTCCCTAGACGAGCCCATCCGATATTGACCCACTTCAGGTGTGGTCAATATCGGATGGGCTCGTAAGGGTGGCGGCGATTCGGCGAAGCTCGGAGCGGACTCGGGCGGGTTCGTACTTGATCTCGTAGTGGGTGAAGCGGATCGGGGTCATCCCGGCCAGCGTGTGGGCGCGGTCGCGGCGGGCGTCGCGGGTCTGTGTCGAGGCCGTGCGGTGATAGCGCAGGCCATCGGTCTCGACGACCAATCCCAGATCGGGGAAGAGGAAGTCGACTTCGAAGCCGTTGACCATCTCTTTGGTGAGGGGAAGAGGAAGCCCGGCTTCGATCGCGATGGGCCGGAAGAGGATCTCCAGGTCGGAGTCGGAGAGCGTGGCGCGGACGGTCTCGGCGGCTGCTTCGCGGTCGGTCACGGGAGCATCATGCCCGCCCGGGCACCTCGCTCAGGCGCCCACTGACGTGAGGTCGTCGCGCATGGAGCGGGCCGCGGCTTCGTACACCTCGAGCGTGCGGTCCGCGGTCAGCTCCCAGGCGAAGCTCGCGGCCTGGTCGAGCGCGCCGGCGGAGAGCTGGTCTCGCAGCCCGGGCTCGAGCACGATGCGCTCCATCGCACGGGCGTAGTCGTCGGGGACGTGGCCCTCGACGAGCAGCCCGGAGACGTTGTCGCGGACCACGGTGCTCAAGCCGCCCACGTCGGCCGCGACCACGGGTGTGCCGGTGGCTTGCGCCTCGACGGCAACCAGCCCGAAGGACTCGTTGTACGACGGGACGCACACCAGCGTCGCCGCGGCGTACCAGTCGGCCAGCGTCGACTGCGCGACCGGCGGCACGA
>CAZQET010000059.1:0-10448 GCA_964591825.1 uncultured Conexibacteraceae bacterium | reverse complement strand
CCCAAAACACTCCAGCGAGGCTCCTGCCGAGCGTTTTGGGGACCCCGTCCCGACGGCCTCCCGCAATGCAGTAGAGAGCTTCCACCCCACCCCGGTCCCGCAAAGGTCATCAAATGGATAACCGTCGTCCAAACCGGGATGCAGAATCGGACAGTCCGGCAGCGCCTCGCCAGCCTGGTGGTGGTCCGTAACGATCACCTCCATCCCGAGCTCCTTCGTCAGCTCGACCTCCGCAACTGCCGTGATCCCGCAGTCGGCCGTGAGGATCAACCCCGTCCCCCGCTCGGCCAGCTTGCGCACGTTGTCAGCGCTGAGCCCGTAGCCGTCGGCGATCCGATCGGGGATCAGCCAGTCGCAGTCCGCCCCAAGCTCGCGCAGGGTGCCAACCAGGATCGTCGTCGCGCAGACGCCGTCGACGTCGAAGTCGCCGTGCACCGTGATCCGCCGCTCCGATTCGACCGCATCGAGCACGCTTTCGACCACAGCGCCCATTGCGGCAAACGCCTCCGGCGGATGCGTCTCGTCGGCATCGAGGAACGCCCGCGCCTCCGCCGCCGTCCGGTATCCACGCCGCACCAGCGCCACCGCCACCGGCTCGCTCAAGCTCAGCTCCTCGGAAAGGGCTCGAGCCTCCTCGTAGTCATAGGCCTCAGCCTTGTAAGCGCGCAGGGTCTCCGCCACGCCAGCAGGCTAGGAACCACCTCGGACCCGATTTCAGCCACGAGTCCCCCGCAAACAGCGCATTGGCGGAACCCACCCAGGAGGGACTGGCGAAACCTCGCGCGTGCCTGGCGGCGGTGGGCCTTGAGATAGGCAGCAAGGCGCGCATCCGACATTGACCACACCCGAGCGGGGTCAATGTCGGATGCGGAGCTCCGGCGCGGGCGCCCGTACGGGCGCCCGCGCCTTCTCCCCTCCTCGACCCCGCGACTATTCGTCTTCGAGGTCCTTGACCGGCTCGCCGGTCACCGGGCTCAGCGGCAGCGCCGGGCTGGCTTGAGAGGAGTCGAAGTCGAACATGCCCGCCAGGTCGAACGGGACATGCTCGGCCTTGTCGGTCTTCGACTCCGCCTGATCGAAGGATCCGGAGATGCTCGGCAGGTGCCAGTTGTACTCGACGAAGTCGATCGTCGAGGCCTGGTTGCTGAGGTCGTGGTCGACGTAGTTCTGCTTCGCGTAGGGCGAGATCACGATCATCGGCAGGCGTGGGCCGAAGCCGCAGCGCCCCTGCTGCCCACCGAGCGGCGTGCTCGCCTGTGGCTTGGGACCGCAACGCCCGGAGGTTTCGCCGCTGAACGTCGTGCCCGTCAGGTTGTCGGCTGGTGAGAGCGACGGGTTGGTCACGCCGCTGTAGGCGTGGTCATACCAGCCGTCGGAATCGTCGTAGTTGATGACGATCGCCGTGTGACGCCAATCGGGTGTGTTCATGACCTCATCGATCGTGTGGGCGATGAATTCCTGCTCGTCCTGCGGGTCCGAGTAGGCCGCGTGGCCGTCCTCGAAGCCGGGGGCCTTGAGGAAGCTGACCGCCGGCAGCGCCGAGGACGGCAGCTCGCGATTGGAGATCGCCGTCATGAGCTGGTCGAAGTCGCTCATGTCGTAGTTGTGGTTGGGCGTGTCGAATTGCGGTTCCCCACCGACGTAGGACTGGGTATCGCGACCGATCGTCGCCAGCCCGGCCAGGGTGTCGCGGCCATGCGAGTTGAGCGGCAGCGTCAGGTGGTGGGGGTTGGCGGTTGAGGCGTAGTACTGGAACGGCTCGTGGTGAGGGATGTAGTCGTCCTTGTATCCCCACTGGCCGGTTCCACCGAGGCCTTCGCCAACCGGGGAGACCGCGTCGCAGATTCCCTGGTTGGAGGAGTGCGACACCAGTTTCTGGAATTCGGCGGACTTGAACTCGTCGGGAATGAAGGTGCTGGTCGACTGCCCACCGTGACCGGTTGCTGTCAGCGCCGCGGCGTAGGAGGTGCTGGGGCGGAAGCCGCCCTCGAACCAGCCCCAGGAGAGCCCGGCGGCGTTGAGCTCGTCGCCGATGTTCTTGCCGGTCAGCGCCACGGCGTCGCGGGTCGAGCAGTCATCCCAGTAGGGCTGCGCGTCGCTGGTCAGCGAGAAGCCGCCGTTGCCGTCGGGCGTGAGGTCGGCGTCCGGGCTGGTCGCGGTCGCGACGCTCGGGCTGTTCGCCTCGTGTTCGGTACCGACCCCACCGGTGTCGCCGGAGACGAGGTTGATCGCGCCGGGCGCCGAGGGACCGAAGGTCGTGCCATAGGAGTTGTCGCTCATCGCGTAGTGCTGCGCGTAGTTCCAGAGCGCCGTCACCGTGTTGCCGTCGTAGTAGTCCATCACCGTCTTCGGTTCACACGGCGTTCCGAACGGCGTTTTTCCCGAGCCGGTTCCGACGCTCTCGACGAAGTGGTCCATCAGGCCGCCGTCGAATGACTGCTGCTCGTCGCTGTAGTTGTGATCCTGGTCGCAGGTGAGCTGACCCCCGGCGCCGCCCGGCAGACCCGTGGCGCTGCTATCGAGCCGCTGCGGCAGCGAGGCGTTGGGATTGCTCATCAGCAGGTTGGCGCCATGCCTGAGGGCAGGCGGCAGCGAGGGGCTCGTCGCCGGTGGCAGACCGTCGACCGCGGGCGTTTTTGGCAACGGCATGAAGCTCTCGCCGTCGCTGTTGGCGGCATGTGGGTAGGTGCCGAAGTAGTGATCGAAGGAGACGTTCTCCTGGAAGATCTCGATCACGTGGTGGATCGGCGTGCGGGTGGCGCTCACGCCGGACGACAGCCCGTTCCGGTGGGGTGTCGCCTGAGCCGCCGCCGAGGCGACGGCCAGCACGAGCAGCGGTGCAAACGCCGAGAGAGCCGCAAACGAACGTTTCATGGCTGTTCCTATCGTCTAGATGGACACGGATCCGGACGAGACACAACGATTCGATGCGGCTCGCAGGCTAGGAACGAGTCCGCGCCGGCTTGTTAACCGGCGGTTGGAAACCGGTCAAAGCTTTGCGACGCAGTTGTAAAGAGGCGTCTCGCTACTCGGCGAGCGTCCGCTCCTGGCGGACGCCGATCGCCCAGACGACGGCGAGGCCGATGATGACTCCGGGGATCGCCTCGAGCGCGGTCGAGAGGTTCGTGTCTCCGACCCCTTTGCCACTGACGATCTCGACGATGCCCCCGAAGACGACGGCGCCGATGGTCGAGCCGAGGAAGGCGCCGACGATGCCCTGCCAGAAGCGGTCGGGCAGGAATACGGTGAAGTGCCAGAGCGCGATCCCCATCGTGAAGTAGACGAGCAGGGCCATCAGCGACTCCTCCCATGTTTGCGGCGCTGCTTGCGGCGTTCGCGGCGGCGCTGTTCGCGCTCGCGCTTGGCGGCCGCGGCGGGGTCGGCCGCCGGCATCTCGCCGTTGCCGGATGGCTTGCCGCCATCGCCCTCGGCGGGCGGCTCGACCGTGGCGACCGCACCGGCCTTCGGCTGCGCCTCGGTCTGGGTCGCGGTCGCCTCCGCCTCCTCGAGCTCGGCGTCTGTATCGCCCTCGACCTCGCCGAGGCGGGCCAGGTCGCTCTCGTCGGCGAAGGCGGGAACGCTGCCGTCAACGGCGGCGATCCTCTCGCGACGGCGGACGAAGCCCGGCTCGCGTTCCTTCCAGGCGGTCAGCACCGGCGAGGCGATGAAGATCGAGGAGTACGTTCCGGAGGCGATCCCGACCAGCATCGCGAAGGCGAAGTCCTGCAGCGTGGCACCGCCCAGAATCAGCAGCGCGGTGACCGAGAGCAGCGTGGTGAAGCTGGTCGCCAGCGAACGGGTCAGCACCTCGCTCATCGAGCGGTTGACGATCTGCGAGAACGCAGCTCGTGGCATGCGCGGCATGTTCTCGCGTATTCGGTCGAAGACGATGATCGTGTCGTAGAGCGAATAGCCGAGGATGGTGAGGAAGGCGGCGACGGTGCCGCTGGTCACTTCCCTGCCGGTCAGCGAATAGATGCCAGCCGTGATCAGGATGTCGTGGAAGAGGGCGATCAGCACCGGCACCGCGAATTTCGGGTCGAACCTGAAGGCGATGTAGGCGCAGATGATCAGCAGCGAGAAGATCAGCGCGTTGCGGGCGCTGTTGGCGACCGTGGTGCCGAAGGTAGGGCCGACGCTGGTGCTGTTGAAGCCGTCGGCCTGTATGCCGAATTCCCGTTCCAGCTGTCTCTGAAGCTCGTTGATCTGGCTCGGCTTGAGCGTCTTGGACTGAATCAGGTAAGCGTTGTTGCCCAGCCCGGGGTTGCTCACTTTCTGCACCTCACCGCCGGAGAGGCCGGCCTTCTCGACCGCTTCGCGCACGCCTTCTTCGTCGGTCTGCTGCTTCAGCGCCACTTCGACGCGGGTGCCGGACTTGAAGTCGATGCCGAGGTTGAGCTGCTTGGTTGCCAGGGCCAGCGCACCGACGATCAGGATGCAGCCCGAGAGCGTGAAGAACCAGCGGCTCGCGCCCATGAAGTCGAAGTGCCAGCGCACCCCCTGCCCGCTGGCGCCGAGCGCGCTCGGCGAGCGCAGCAGGCGCGAGCGGCTCATCGTCCCCAGCAGCGCCTGGGTGAAGACGACCGCGGTCAGCAGCGAGACGATCGTGCCGACGCCGAGCACGAAGGCGAAGCCCTTGACCCCGGCGGTGGCAAGCACGAAGAGGACGAAGGCGGTGAGCAGGGTGACGACGTTGGCGTCGATGATCGTCGCAATGCCGCGCCGGTAGCCGGCCGAGATCGCGCTCGACATCGATCTGCCGGCGCGCACCTCCTCCTTGATCCGCTCGAAGATGACGATGTTGGCGTCGGCCGTCACCCCGATCGTCAGCACCAGCCCGGCGATGCCGGGCAGGGTCAGGGTGATCGGGATCAGTTTGATCAGGGCGAAGAAGATCACCCCGTAGGCACCGATCGCCAGCACCGCGATGAAGCCGAGGAAGCGGTAGAAGGCGAGCAGGAAGATGATCGTCAGGATCAGGCCGACGATCCCGGCCTTGATCCCCTCGTGCAGGGCTTCGGAGCCGAGGGTCGCCGACACCTGCGACTGGCTGATCAGGTTGAGGTTGATCGGCAGGGCGCCGCGCTGCAGGTAGCTGGCCAGCGTCTGTGCCTCTTCAATGCTGTTGAAGCCGCCGGAGATCTGCGCCCCGGTGCGGCCGTCGATCCCGTCCGGATTCTGGGCGTAGTTGATGATCGGTCGCGTCTTGACTTCGTTGTCGAGGACGACGGCGAAGTGCCCGGAGTTCTGTTCGGCAGTTGCTTCGCTGCTCGGGCCGATTGCCGAGGCGGCGCCGCGCTGGGCGATCTGGCGGGTGACTTCCTGGAAGTTCTGGCGGCCGCTGTCGGTGAAGCCGAAGGTGACGTTGGGTTGACCGAATTCGTCGGTTTCCTGCTTCGGTCGGGTGATTTCGGTGCCCGAGAGAGCCGGGTCGTCCTTCAGCGCGAACCAACCCGGTTCGGCGTTTTCGAGCACCTGCCCCTTGCTGTCGCTGGGCTTTTCGGAGATCACGATCGTGCCCTGCGGCACCCTGACCACGATCCCCGCGTTCTTCGGCCGCCGCTTGCCGTTGGGATCGATGTAGAGGTCTTCGCGCGTGTACTCGGGACCGTCGATCAGCTCGTGCGGTTTGGACTTCTTGAAGAGGTACCAGGTGGTCGGCTGACTGCATTCGCAGCCGGGCCGTTCCTTCTGTTCGGAGGCCAGCTTGGCGGCGGCGTACTCGGTCGGATAGGCGCCGGCGAGGATCAGCTGCTGGTTTTCGCGCCGGGTGGGGCTGCGGCCGGCTTCTTTCCATTCTTCGCTCGCATCGGCGAGCGGGCCTTTCGGCGGTTCGCGACCCGGATGGCCACCGATCAGGAACTCGCGCCCGATCAGGTTCGGTTCCCAGTCGAAGAAGAAGAGGCGAGCGGGCTTGGTCGCGCATTCGGTCGCCTTGCCGACGCTGGTCGCGCCCGGGATGCCGACCTGTATCTGATCGCTGCCGACGCGCGAGACTTCGATCTCCGAGACGCCGAGCTGATCGCAGCCCGAGCGGATGATGTCGACCGCCCGTTCCATCGAGCCGCTGTCGACGGTCGGCTGCTGGGGGGTGGGCCGGCCCTGGAGGACTAGCTGAACCCCGCCCTTGAGGTCGAGACCGAGCTTCGTTTCCTTCTTGGCGATGACGATCGCCGAGATCGCGATCAGGCCGAGGACGAAGAGCAGGACGAATACGTTGCGGCGCTGCCTGCCCATGCCCCTCAGCCCTCTGGGGTGAGGACGATCAGCAGTCCCCCGTCATCGTCGTAGGCAGGGAAGACGTCGGCGACGGCCTCGGCAGGAAGGTCGCCCTCGGCGTTGACCGAGACGCGCTTGCCGAGCGAGCGCACCCCCCACTCGAGCGAGGTCTCGATCGGGTCCGTCTGACCGTCTCCGTTGGTGTCCGCCTCCTCGCCACCGTCGCCGGGATCGCGCCACTCCAACCCGAGGACTTCCTGCACGGGACGCCCGATCACATCCTCGTCGGTGAGCCCGGTGAGCTCGAAGCTGCCCTTGCCCGCGTCGATCACGCGCGCTTTCTGGTCGCAGACGAAGAAGGCGGCGTTTGGCGCCGGGTAGTAGTCGTCGAGCAGCTCGAAGACGAAGCCGAAACCGCATTTGGAGCAGCCCTTGGGCCGCGTGCTGAAGCCCGCGGTCCGATCCGCGCCGGTTTCCCTGTGGCCGCAGTTGGGGCAGATGAAGAACGGCATCCCACCGCAGGTTACTGAGAGTGCGTTTTAGAAGAGGCTTCTTGCGGCATCGGGTACCGGCAGGCCGAGATGCTCGTAAGCCCGCGGCGTGATCACCCGGCCCCGCGGCGTGCGCTTGAGCAGGCCCTGCTGGAGCAGGTAGGGCTCCAGCACGTCTTCGATCGTGTCAGCCTCCTCGCCGATCGCGATCGCCAGAGTCGAGAGTCCGACCGGTCCGCCCGAGAACTTCGTCGCGACCACGTCGAGCAGGGCGCGGTCGCTGCGGTCGAGGCCGCCGGCGTCGACCTCGAGCATCGCCAGCGCCGCGTCGGCGACCCCGGCGTCGATCAAGCCGCGCTCCTTGACCTGGGCAAAGTCCCGCACCCGCTTCAGCAGGCGGTTGGCGACGCGCGGCGTGCCGCGCGAGCGTTCGGCGATCGTGCGGGCGCCCGCGGCGTCGACCTCGACCCCGAGGATGCCCGCCGAGCGCACGATGATCTCGCTCAGGTGCTCGGGCCCGTAGTGCTCGAGCCGGTGCGAGAGCCCGAAGCGGTCACGCAGCGGCGTCGTCAGCAGGCCGGCGCGGGTCGTGGCGCCGACGAGGGTGAAGGGCGGCAGCGGCAGGGTAACGGTGCGGGCGCCGGCGCCCTGGCCGAGCACGACCGGCAGCTCGCCGTCCTCCATCGCCGGGTAGAGCGTCTCCTCGACCGCGCGCCCCAGCCGGTGAATCTCATCAACGAAGAAGACGCTGCCCGGCTCCAGCGCGGTGAGGAAGGAGGCGACGTCGGCCTTGCGCTCCAGCGCAGGGCCGGCGGTCTGCACCAGCGGCACGCCCATCTCCTCGGCGACGATGTGGGCAAGCGAGGTCTTGCCAAGGCCCGGCGGGCCGGCCAGCAGGACGTGATCGAGCGGCTCGTCCCTCCCCCGCGCCGCCTCGATGAAGATCGCCAGCTGCTCGGTGACCTGTTCCTGGTTGACGAAGTCGGCGAGGGTTCGGGGCCGAAGCGAGCGATCGAGCTCCTCGTCGGGCGCATCGGCCCGCGCGTCGTGTACGCGAACTTCCTCGGCCTCGGGGATGTCGTCGATCCCCGGCGTGCGAATTCGCCTGCCGCCGATCTTGCTCACGCCTTGCTCCGCGAGCCGCCGGCTTTGCGTAGGGCGGCCGCGAGCAGCTCCTCGGCGTCGCCTCCCTCGATACCTTCGAGCAGCCGCTCAGCTTCCAGCGGCGCGTAGCCGAGATTGACGAGGCCATCGCGGGCGAGGCCGCGCGCGTCGGCGCCCTCGACCGCGCTCAGCGCCACCTCTTCCTCAAGCTCGCCCGCCACCCTCTCGCGCAGCTCGACGATGATCCGCTCCGAGGTGCGCTTGCCGATCCCGGGCACGGCCTGGAAGCGCTTCGCGTCGCCGGCCGCGATCGCCCGCAGCAGCTCGCGCGCCGGGCCACCCGAGAGGGCTGCGATCGCCACCTTGGGACCCACACCGCTGACCGAGATCAGCTGGCCGAAGAGGTCGCGCTCCTCCTCGGAGGCGAAGCCGAAGAGGGCGAGCGAGTCCTCGCGGGAGATCAGCTCAGCGTGCAGGAATACCTCGCGCCCGGTCGCCGGCACCGCCTTCAGCGTCTCCGCCGAGACGGTGAGGCGATAGCCAACCCCGCCCGCGTCGACGACCACGTGGTCGGGCCGGCGCACCATCACCTCGCCGCGAACCGCCGCGATCACGCCGCCGACCCCTGCGCCAGCTCTTCTTCGGCGCCCTGCACCGCCGCCTCGCGCCCGGCGGCGCCACCGTGGCAGATCGCCACCGCCAGCGCGTCGGCGGCGTGGTCCGGAGTGGGCGGCTCGGGCAGGCCGAGCAGCGTGCCGACCATGCGCTGCACCTGCGCCTTGCCGGCGGCGCCGGAGCCGCAAACCGCCATCTTGATCGCCTGTGGCGTGTAGGTGAAGCAGCGCACGCCGCGCTGGGCCGCGGCCAGCATCGCCGCGCCGCTGGCGCGGCCGACCGCCATCGCCGAGTGCACGTTCTTGCCGAAGTAAAGGTCCTCGAGCGCCATCGCCGCCGGCTGATGCCACTCCAGCAGCTCGATCAGAGCGCCGTGGATTCGCTCCAGGCGCCGCTCCATCGCCATCTCCGGCGAGGTCTCGACGACGCCCCCGTCAAGCGCCACCATCCGCGCCCCCTCGACCCGCACAACCCCAAAGCCAAGATTGGCGGCACCGGGGTCAATTCCCATCACAACTTGCATGCCGACTAATTCTGGGAGTAGCTCCGGATGCCTCCCCGCCCTCCCCGGGTGCAACGCTTTCTCCCCCCTATGGGAGTAAAGAGCGTTGCACCATTGAGTGGTCCCTCCGCCCTTCGCACGGGTGCAACGTTTTTTCCCCTTCCCGGGGGTAGAAAGCGTTGCGCCTCGCTTATTAGGCGGCGGCGAGCTTCTCGATGACCTCGGCGGGGATGTCGAAGTTGGCGTGGACCTCGTTGACGTCGTCGTGCTCCTCGAGCGCATCGACGAGCCTGAGCAGCCATTCGGCCTCGCTGCCCTTGACCATGATGGTGTTCTTCGGCTCCATCGTCAGGTCGGCCGACTCGATCTCCACGCCGGCGCCCTGCAGCGCCTCGCGCACAGCGCTGAGATCGGCGGGCTCGCAGACGATCCGCAGCTGGTCACCGTCCTCGCTCACGTCCTCGGCACCGGCGTCGATCGCGACGATCGCGTCGTCCTCGTCGTAGCGGCTGCCGTCGAGCACGATCACGCCCCGTTTCTCGAAGATCCAGGCAACTGAGCCGGGCTCGCCGAGGTTGCCGTGGTGCTTGCTGAAGGCGTGGCGGACGTCGGCGCTGGTGCGGTTGCGGTTGTCGGTCAGCGCCTCGACCAGGATCGCGGCGCCGCCGGGGCCGTAGCCCTCGAAGGCGATCTGCTCGATCGCCGACGCGTCGGCGCCGACGCCACTGCCGCGGTCGATTGCCCGCTGGATGTTTTCCTTCGGCATCGAGGCGTCGCGCGCCTTCTGAACCGCCGTCGCCAGCGCCGGATTTCCCTCCGGATCGGGCCCGCCGTCGCGCGCGGCGACGGTGATCGCGCGCGCCAGCTTGGTGAAGAGCTTGCCGCGCTTGGCGTCGGCGGCCCCCTTCTTGTGCTTAATCGAAGACCACTTCGAGTGTCCTGACATACCTGCCATTCTATGAACGTGGAGATGGCCACCGAGTCGCACAGGCACGGGCCGGCCAGAGGGCTGGCCGCGAGCGCAATCTTCGTGGCGATGCTGTTGGTCGCGCTCTCGCTCTGGACCCTGGTCCCGCTGGGCTGGGTCTACATCGGCTCCAAGGTCTCCCATACCCAGTTCCCGAGCCAGGGCCCCTACTTCGTCGTCGCCGCCGGAATCATCGTCACGGTCCTGCTGATCGCCTGGCTGATCGGCCGCCTCAACCGCCTCTACGTCCAGGTCACCGGCACCAACCGCCTCGCCCCGATGCGCCCCGCCTGGCTGAAGAGCATGCGCGACTCGTCCACCCCGGCCGGCACGACCACGGTCGTCGAGGCCGTCCTAATGGGCTCCGTCCTCCTGGCCGCAGCGGTTCTCACCTACTGGTTTTTCTTCCTAGCGGGCTCTCCGATTCCAAACGTTTAGACGCGGGCGGATGTCGCGGCGGGTGGCGCCGTAGGAGGACCCGCCCCCGAGGACGCTTTAGCGACCACAGGGGGTGGTGGGTCCCCTGCGGCGACAGGACCCGCGGGCCGGG
>CAZQET010000058.1:0-2719 GCA_964591825.1 uncultured Conexibacteraceae bacterium | reverse complement strand
GGTGCCGGCGGCGTCGATCGCCAATCCACAGGGGTCATCGAGCAGACCGCTATGGGGGTCAAGCGGCCCGGGGACCGCGAGCGGCTGGGAGATGTATTTCAGTTCGGTGGAGCTGGCCGAGAAGACGTCGATCGCGCGGTGGTAGTAATCAGAGACGTAGAGCTGACCGCCGCCGTTGACGGCCAGCCCGCAGGCGCCGTCAAGGAAGCCAGCGGGGGGCGGCAGGACGAGCCCGCTTTCGTGGTTGGGCGTGTAGAAGAAGAGCGGGTCATCAAAGGCCGCCCGCGCGGCGGGAGTGATTCCCAGCATGAGCGCCGCAGCGCAGACCATCATCGACAGCGCTCGCCTCATCGGCCTGACCCCCTCTTCGTCTTTTTCTGCTTCGCGCACTGCCCGCGCAAGGTGGAGGCAAAGATCGCGCCGCGGTCGTTTTGGCCGAGGGCCTTGACCGCGGCCGCCGGCGGGTGGGCGCAGATGTTCGCCGAGTTCTGCAGGAGGCCGCGCCGCCCGCCGTAAAGCGTCATCGTGAAGCGTTCGATCGGCGCGTCGGGCAGGTTGTCAAAGAAGGCGCGGATGCCGCCCTTCTGGGGGCCGATCCGCCCTTCGACGACGATCCGGGTCGCGCCGGAGTGAAGGTCGGCGACCAGGTCGGGGAGCTTGAATGAGGAGGCGCGCAGATAGACGTCACCGCGCAGCGGCTCATCGAAGAGCGGCGTGTAGGCGACGGCGTGGCCGTAGACGGAGTCAGGCGGGCAGGCTTCTGCTTCAAAGGCGTGGGCGCCGCAGATCGCGCGGATGTGTTCTTGGGCGAGGAACTCCGCGTGGGGCATCACGACTTCGATCCGCTTCAGGTTTGAGTCCCGAGCACCGCGCGAGGCGAAGCTGGCGCGCAGCTCGGGGTAGGCGCCGCGCCGCGAGCCGCCTCTGAGGCGGATGCCGAGCTTGGGGTGAAAGCCCAGGGTGAGGCAGTTGAGGAGCTGGAAGTGCTTTTCGACCGTCGCGGTTGAATCGTCAGCGGAGCTGGCAAAGCTCGCGCCCGAGCCGCCCAGGGTGGAGATCAGCTTGGAGGGTTCACAGCTGGAGGGGTTGTGGGTGAACTGAGGGCGGTCGATGTAGATGCGGACCTCACGCAGGTGAAGGGGGATGCCGTCGATGATGTGGGGGATCGGGTCTGAGGCGCGGGAGTCGATCTGCAGCTGGGCGGTGTGGGGGTCGATCTGGAAGGCCGAGCGGATCACGATCGTGCCCAGGTCAAAGGGCCCGACCGTGGCCGAGTTGATCGTCACCAAAGACAGCGGCGCGCCGTGGTAGGGCCCGGCGAGGTAGATCCGCCCCGGCGCGTAGGTGAGCGAGGAGCCCACGCCGTAGCCGCTCAGGGTGTGGCCGACCTGGGAGGCGGTCGGGCAGGAGGGTTCGAGTTCCTCGGCGACCCCGCTGCGGCGCCTCGCCGCCTCGATCGCCGAATCTCCGCAGAAGGGGATGCCGGCGATCTTGCCGGTGATTCCCTTGGGCAATACCAGCGAGTAGGAGGTGATCTCCTGCTCGGTGTCGCGACGGGTGAGGTGCACGTAGTAGGGGGTGTAGGAGTTGACGTTGGAGTTGACCCCGCCGGCGATCGCTTCGGGTGAGAAGGGCGGCGCGCCGGGGGCCGGGCAGGGACCGAACCCCACGCCCGAGGTGATCTGAGAGACGCTCGGGGTGGCATCGATCGTGGCCGGGTTTGACCAAGGGGTCATCTGCACCTGGGTGCTCGCCGCCCCGCAGGCCGACGGGCTGATCAAAAAGGAGCGCTGGCCGGTTCTGAAATTCAGCTCCAGTTCGGTGTAGGGGAGCTGGGGGAGGGTGTTGAAGGTGGCGGCGAGCGTGCCGGTGGCGGGGTCGGGGTCAATCCGCCCGGCGAGCTTGACCAGTAGCCCGCGCTGGGGCAGCTTGGCGACCAGGTAGACGGCAACCAGCGATCCGAAGGGGTTCTCGTGGGGCGTGGCCAGGTAGATCGCCCCTTCCAGCCATTCTTCAAAGAGCGGCGTTCGCACCCTGAAGTCGCCGATCTTCGAGCCGTTGGGACAACCCGCGCCGGGGGGGCTGAAGGCGGTCTCGGCGCCGTAGGAGGCGGGCGAGCAGGAGAGTAGGCCCGCGCCGACCGAGGGGTTGACGGTGACCCCGCTTGGCAGGTGAACGACGATCCTCTGCGCCGGGGAGGGGGCGCGCTGGGTGGGGTCGGTGAAGCCCTGAAGATCGGCGGAGAGGCGGAAGTCATAGCCCGAGGCGGTTGAGGCCTTGGTGGTGGTCAGAAAGCCCTGCGGGGAGGGTTTGAAGGGGACCGTTTCACAGCCCCCCAGCGGCGCGGGGGCGCCGAGCGAGCTCTCGTTTTGGGCCTGGCGGCTGACTTCGGCAGCGCCCGCTTCTTGCCAGGAGTCCGCGCTGGCGCTGAAGGTGAGCGTCGGGCTGCACTGGGTCGGCGCGGTCAGGTAGGCGAGCGGCTTGAAGTTCTGCAGGGAGCCGACCGAGCATTTGGCCCAGGGGAAGGCGGGTTGGGCCTCGTTCAGGCAGCTGCCGCGCTCGCCGTTGTGGGAGGCGCCCCAGGGAACCCCCCAGAGGTTCATCTCAAGGCCCGAGAGGTCGAGCGCTTGGGAGACGTCGCGGGCTTCCATGGTCAGGGTGTAGCGGCCGCTTGCATCGGGGTGAAGCTGCTCGGCCAAGACGACCGGCGAGCCGAAGG
>CAZQET010000057.1:0-1615 GCA_964591825.1 uncultured Conexibacteraceae bacterium | reverse complement strand
CATCTCCGTCGGCGCCCTAACCCACTCAGCCCCCGCCCTCGACTTCTCCCTCCTCCTGGAGCCAATCTAAGCGTTCGAGCGGGAGAGGGGAGAGGGTTCGCCGGACACTCCCCGCTTTTGTCCGGCGAACCCCACCCCCTTCTCTCTCACGGCATCGGCGTCGTGATCGCTGACAGCTTTGGGCGGGCGTGGCGGGTTGGACAGAGCGAGGTGGCGATTGGGTGCGCCGGACTGCAGTCGCTCGACGACTGGCGAGGACGCCACGATGCGCATGGACGCGAGCTGGAGGCCACGCAGATCGCTATCGCCGATGAGGCAGCCGCCACCGCCGATCTCACCCGAAGCAAGGACAGCAATATCCCCGCCGTCATCCTCCGCGGCCTCGACCGCTTCGTGACTGAAGACGCTGGACCCGGAGCTGTCTCGCTACGCCGGCCCCGGGACGAGGACTTGTTCCGCTGACCCAAGCCGATCCCGGTAGGGGTGAAGCGTCTTGTACTTTTTCGGCAGCCGCTTGCGGCGTCAGCAGCCGCCGATACACCGAAAAAGTTAAGCGGAACCCCTGCCGGGATCGGCTTGGCTCACTTGGAGGACGGCCGCGCCACGGAGGCTTCCGTCGCGGATCGAGGCGAGGGCCTCGTTCGCCTGCTCGAGCGGTCGCACCTCGACCTGAGTGCGAACCGGGACCTGCGGGGCGATCTGGAGGAACTCCTCGCCGTCCTGGCGGGTCAGGTTGGCGACGGAGCCGAGCGTGCGCTCGCCCCAGAGCTGCTCGTAGGGAAAGCTCGGGACGTCGCTCATGTGGATGCCGGCGCTGATGATGCGGGCGCCCTTGGCGCTGTGGCCTAGCGCCGTCGTCATCAGCGCGCCCACCGGGGCGAAGACGATCGCGCCGTCGATCTCCTCCGGCGGCTCATCCTCGGAGGAGCCCGCCCACTCGGCGCCGAGCTCGCGGGCGAACGCCTGTCCCTCCTCGTCGCCCGGGCGGGTGAAGGCGAATACGCGGCGTCCCTGGTGGGCGGCAACCTGGCAGAGGATGTGGGCGGAGGCGCCGAAGCCGTAGAAGCCGATCCGCTCGGCGTCGCCAGCCAGGCGCAGCGCCCGGTAGCCGATCAGTCCCGCGCAGAGCAACGGTGCGGCCTGCTCGTCGGGGTATCCCTCCGGGATCGGGAAGCAGAAGCGCTCGTCGGCGACCGCCAGCTCGGCGTAGCCGCCGTCGAGGTCATAGCCGGTGAAGCGGGCGCGGTCGCAGAGGTTCTCGCGTCCGGTGCGGCAGTAGCGGCACTCGCCGTCGGTCCAGCCGAGCCAGGGAACCCCGACGCGCTGGCCGACCTCGAAGCGCTCCGCCCCCGTGCCGACCTCGACCACCGTGCCGACGATCTGGTGGCCCATCACCAGCGGCAGCTTCGGCCGCTCCAGCTCGCCATCGGCGATGTGCAGGTCGGTGCGGCAGACGCCGCAGGCCCGCACGGAGACCAGCACTTGCCCAGGAGCGGGCTCGGGGCTCGGGAGCTCCGCGGGCCGCAGCGGCTCCCGCTGGCACTCCAGAACCATCGCCCGCATTAGCTCAAGGCGAGTCGGATGCCGCCGGCGCCTCGGGGCCCGGGTCTTCTGT
>CAZQET010000056.1:0-4249 GCA_964591825.1 uncultured Conexibacteraceae bacterium | reverse complement strand
ACCTGATGGCGGTGACCGCCCAGCCGGGCGTGATCTCACTGGCCGGCGGCCTGCCCGACACCTCGACCTTCCCCCCGCAGGCCTTCGCCGCGCAGATGACGCGGATCGCCCAGGAGTCCGTCGCCGAAGCGCTCCAGTACGGGCCGACCGAGGGGTTCGAGGAGACGGTCGACTGCATCCTGCAGGTGATGGGGGCCGAGGGGATGCTGCCCGACCCCGAGGACGTGATCGTCACCACAGGCGGCCAGCAGGCGATCGATCTGCTCTGCAAGGCGCTGGTCGATCCAGGCGACGCGGTGATCTGCGAGGCGCCGACCTATCCCGGCGCGATCCCGGTCTTCTGCAGCTACCAGGCCGAGACGATCCAGATCGAGTGCGACGGCGAGGGAATGCGAATCGACGAGCTCGAGGACACGCTGGAGCGCCTCGATCTGGAAGGGCGGAAACCGAAGTTCGTCTACTCGGTTCCGACCTTCCAGAACCCCGCCGGAGTGACGATGTCGCTCGAGCGGCGGCGGCGCCTGGTCGAGCTGGCCCGCTCGCGAGAGCTGCTCCTGGTCGAAGACAATCCCTACGGGCTGCTGCGCTTCGGGGGCGAGGCCCTGCCGCCCCTCTACCAGCTCGATGGCGGCGACTTCGTCCTCTACATCGGCACCTTCTCGAAGATCCTCTCCCCCGGCATACGGCTCGGCTGGGCGGTGGCGCCGCCGCCGGTGATGGAGAAGGTCGTACTGGGCAAGCAGGCGTCGGACCTCTGCACCTCGACGCTGACCCAGTACTTCGTGCGCGAGTACTTCGGCGAGGGACGCTGGCGCGAGTACATCGAGAGCGTCAGCGGCATCTACCAGAGCCGCCGCGACGCGATGGTCGAAGCGCTCGGGCGCTACTTCCCGCCCCAGGCCCGCTGGACCGAGCCCGAGGGCGGCCTCTTCGTCTGGGCCACGCTCCCCCCCTTCATCGACACGGGCGACCTGCTCGCCAAGGCGCTGCGCGAGAACGTCGCCTTCGTCCCCGGTCAGGCGGCCTACGTCGACGGGCGCGGGCGCAGCTCGATGCGGCTCAACTTCTCAGCCGGCGATGAGGACGAAATCCGCGAGGGCATCCGCCGGATCGGCAAGGTCGTCGAGGAGCAGCTCGAGCTGTACTCGACCCTGACCAGCAGCGGCAAGGAGGGCCCGCATGTGCCCGCAGGCGAAGCCGAGGACATGGGCGGAATCGATTCATCGTCGAATCCCCCTTCGTCCATATCTGATTCTTCAGAGGGGGATTCGACGGTGGTGCCCTTCAAGAGGGCAGAGGGCGCGTGAGGGTCGCCGTGCTGAAAGGCGGCCGCTCGCTGGAGCGTGGCGTCTCGCTGCGCTCGGGGGCGCGGGTCGAAGACGCTCTGGAGCGACTCGGCCACGAGGTGCTGCCGTTGGAGGCCGACGGCAGCCTGGTCGAGCGACTGGCGGCGGAGCGCCCGGACGTCGCCTTCGTTGCCATGCACGGGCCGGGCGGCGAGGACGGCACCGCCCAGGAGCTGCTCGAAATTCTCGGCATCCCCTTCACCGGCCCCGGCGTCGCCGCCTGCGCTCGCTGCATCGACAAGGTCCTCGCCAAGCACGAGCTACGCGCGGCCGGCGTTCCCACCCCCGACTGGTTCGCCTTTAACGAGACCGCCTTCCGCGAGCTCGGGGCCGCCGAGGCGCTCGGCGGGCTCGAGGAGCGGCTCGGCTTCCCGCTGGTGGTCAAGCCCAGCCGCGGCGGCTCGGCGCTGGGAATCAAATTCGCCGAGAACTGGTTCGACGTGCCGGAGGCCCTGGTCTCGGCCTTCAGCTACGACGACCGGGTGCTGCTCGAGCGCTTCGTCGACGGCCGCGAGCTCGCTGTCAGCGTGCTCGGCGGCGAGCCCCTGCCGGTGGTCGAGGCGATCCCCCAGTCCGGCGACAGCTACGACTTCGAGGCCCGCTACGAGATCGGCCGCACCTCCTTCGTCTGCCCCGCCGAGCTCGAGGCCGGGCAGGCCGAGGCGGTCACCTCCGCCGCCCTGGCGGCCTACGAGACCCTGGGTTGCTCGGGCTTCTCCCGCGTCGACCTGATCCTCGACGCCGACGGCCCGCAGGTGCTCGAGGTCAACGCGATCCCCGGGCTCACCGACACCAGCCTCCTCCCCCAGGCCGCCGAGGCGGCGGGCATGTCATTCGAGGACCTCGTGGAGAAGATCCTCGAACTGGCCGTAACGCCGGCCAGGGCCTAGGAACCCGTCCTAAGAATCGCCGCCCTGGGCGAAGTCGTCGGGGGAGACCTCGTCGAGGAACTCTTTGAATTTGTCGACGACCTCCTCGGTGTCCTCAACGTCGTGCTCGAACTCGATCGCCGACTCCTCGATCACGTCCTCGTCGGCGTAGATCGGCGCCGAGACGCGGACGGCGAGGGCGAGGGCGTCGGAGGGGCGCGAGTCGATCTCGAGCTCGGAGCCGTTGACCGAGACCGTGATCGAGGCGTAGAAGGTGTTGTCGCGCAGCTCCGTGACCGAGACCCGCTCGCATTTGGCGTCGAGCTGCTCGAGCAGGTCGGAGAGCAGGTCGTGGGTCATCGGCCTCGGCGTCGAGGCGCCCTGCAGCTTCATCAGGATCGCCGCGGCCTCCGGATGCCCGATCCAGATCGGCAGGAACTTGTTGCTGTCGACAGTCTTCAGCAAGACGATCGGCTGCTTGCCGACCATGTCGAAGCTGACGCCGTAGATCTGCATCTGCTGCACGAGTGGGCGATCCTGGATTCGAACCAGGGACCTCGTCCTTATCAGAGACGCGCTCTAACCAACTGAGCTAATCGCCCGCAAGCTGAGCGAAGGATAGCGGGGCGCTTCGGGGCGACGGAAGGCAGCCTCAGCGCCCGCGACGGCCGATGGCCCGGGCCAGGTCCAGCGCCTGCTCGATGTCTTCGAGCTGGATCTCGAGCGAGAGAGAGCCCCTGCGCGGGCGCAGCCTGACCTCGTGACCGAGAGCCGACTCGAGCTTGCCGGCGGCGTCCTCGAGGGCCGCCTCCTCCTCGGCCGTGAGCGGCGTCTTGGCCCTTCCCTCCTTCTTTGGCTGGCCAGCCAGCTTGGCCCTGTTCTCGGTCTCGCGAACCGACCAGCCGGCGCGCGCAGCGTCGCGGGCGAGGCGGCGACGGACGTCGTTGCCCTCGGCGAGCAGAAGGGCGCGGCCGTGGCCCTCGCTGAGCTCGCCGGACTCGAGCAGCTCGAGCGCCTCGTCGGGCAGGTCGAGCAGGCGGATCAGGTTGGAGACGGCGGGCCGGCTGCGCCCGACCCGGCGCGCCAGCTCCTCCTTGGAGAGGCCGAGCTCATCGACGAGGGCAGCGCAGGCGCGGGCCTCATCGACCGGGTTGAGGTCCTCGCGGACCATGTTCTCGATCAGGGCCACCTGCAGGCGCTCGGCCAGCTCCTGGTCGCGGACGACCGCCGGCACCTTGGCGAGGCCGGCCTCCTGAGCGGCTCGCCAGCGGCGCTCGCCGGCGATCAGCTCGTAGCTGCCGTCGGCGAGGGGGCGAACCAGGAGTGGCTGGACGATCCCGTTGGCCTCGATCGAGGAGGCGAGGCCGGCCAGCGATTCGGGATCGATCCTGGTCCGCGGCTGATTCGGGTTCGGCTTGATCAGCTCGGTCGGCAGCTCGCGCAGCTCGCCGGCCTGTTCGGCGCTCGCCTCCGGCAGGATCGCCGCGAGGCCGCTGCCGAGGCCGCGCTTGGCCCGTTTCGTCGTGCTAGCCACGCTCAGCCAGCTCCCTGGCAAGGGCGCGATACGCGGCGGATCCGCGCGACTGTGGCGAGTGGTCGATCACCGACAGGCCGTGGCTCGGTGCCTCGGCGACCCGGACGCTGCGCGGTATGACCGTCTCGAAGACCATCTCGGGGAAGTGCTGTCGCAGTTCGCGCTCGACGTCGTGCGCCAGGCGGGTCCGCTCGTCGTGCATGGTGACCAAGAGCCCCGACACCTCCAGCGGCGGGTTGAGCTCGCGGCGGATCGCCGCGAGCGTGTCGAGGAACTGGACCAGCCCCTCCAGGGCCAGGTACTCGGCCTGAACCGGCACGATCACCCGGTCGGCAGCGGTCAACGCGTTGACGCTCACCGGGCCCAGCGAGGGGGGGCAGTCGAGCAGGGTGAAGGCGAAGCGCTCCCGAACCGGGCCCAGCCGCTCGCGTAGCCTCGTCTCCGACCCTTCGATCCGCGGCAGCTCCACCGAGGCGCCCGCCAGGTCCCGGCTGGCCGGG